>REDV01000096.1 GCA_007695365.1 Cryomorphaceae bacterium
TTTTCCTTATTTCACGGGGCTTTCAGGGTGTGGTGATGGGGGATTTGCTTATGAGATAATTAGGTGATTAGATAATGAGCCGATGAGCCAATTAGACGATGAGACGATGAGACAATTGGAACATTTAACCCGTGCAGCTATGACGGGTGAATGTAAACCAAGGGCTCCGAAGCAGTCTCTAAAAACAGGCGGAAGTGTCTTGTAAATCACTGGAGGTCTATGATATAGCCCAAATTAGAGCGTCTTACCAACTTACTGAGTCGCAAAACAACAAACCGAAGGAGCGCGCAGGAAGACCAAGTGACTCTATGACTTTTGATTGGCGATAGCTATCTTTCCACCCCAAACACCCCCCCCACCATGAACCCCTCTCTCCCAACCATTGGCCTCATTTTCGCCTCTTTACTGTTTTATTTTTCAAGCTTTTCACAAGAAAACCCCAATCCAAGCACCATGCTCGACGCCATCATTGCCAGTGAAATGGAGCTCGAACGCTTTCCGGGGGTATCGGCAGTCATCGTCAAAGACGGGCAAATTGTATGGATTCAATCGTATGGAATGGCCGATATTGAGCAAAATATTCCCGTTGAAAATACCACATCGTTTTTGCTGGCATCCATCTCAAAAGTTATTACCGGCACGGCTGCCATGCAGTTGCACGAAAACAACACCATCAACCTCAACAACGATGTAAACAACCACCTTCCTTGGGATTTGCAAATACCGGCGTCGCCATCCAGCCCGGTTACTTTTCGCCAGTTGATGACGCACACGGCCTCCATTCGGGATAATTTCAACGTGATGGACAATTACTACGACAGTCCCGACCCGACCATTTCGCTGGAAGAATGTATGCAACGCTACTTTGCACAGGATGGCGCCGACTACAACCCCACAGCAAACTTTGTAAACAGCGCGCCGGGTACTGTTTTTGACTATTCAAACATCGCTACCGCCCTCAATGGATACCTCGTTGAACGGGTTACGGAACAGCCTTTTGACTCGTATTGCCACGAACATATTTTTGTTCCGCTTTGCATGAACAACACTGCGTGGTTTATGGCCGATTTCGACTCTGCGCAGGTGGCACGGCCCTATCGCTTTGCAGGCGGAAACTACATACCCTATAATCATTACGGTTTTGCCGATTACCCCAGCGGTCAGCTCAGGAGCAATGTGGTGGACATGGCCCATTTTATGATTGCTTACCTCAACGGAGGCGAGTTTGGCGATGAGCCCATTTTGAGTGCCGCCTCCATCAACGAAATGTGGACCGTTCAGTTTCCGGGACTTGAATCCAGCATGGGCTTAAACTGGTACCTCGAAGAGCTCTATCACAGCGGTGGTTCGGCGATGCTCTGGGGCCACAACGGCGGTGAGGCAGGCTCATCTACCGACATGTACCTGGACCCCGAAAACAATATCGGGATTTGCGTGCTCACCAACGGCGAAGGAGACGCAATATGGTTGTGCGACGAAATTTACGACTACGCGCTTTCACTTCCTTCCGGCTCAGGATACGCACCCGATTGCCTCACCACACACATTCACACGTACGAGCAACCCGAAGAGGCAGAAAAGGTGCTGATAAAAGTGATAGACCTGATTGGCCGCGAAGTGCCCCTTACACCCAATACCCCGCTGATAAAAATTTACAGCGACGGCACCACCGACCGGGTGTTTATTGTGGAGTAGGAAATAGCTGCACTTCTGAAAAGCAAGTTTACAGCACACTCATTAATTGGTTTTTTGTAGATTTGACAGAGGTTCTGTTCAAAAAAGCGCCCGCATTTTCGTGAGAATACTGTTTTTCACCTTCGCTTTGTTTTTCGCGTCATCCGGATATGCGCAAGAGCATTTTGTGGGGATTACAGGAGGCAGCGGGATTAGCAACATCACCGGGAATCATCCTGTTAATAACCCGGAAAACCGAACCTTTTTGCAAGGCGGAGTGTCTTATGCCTTTCATTTTGCACGCTTTGCACACATCGAAGCAGATTTGATGTACACCTCCCGGGGATACAACATCAAGATGTTACATACCGATGACGTGGGAGCCCTTACTGGCGAAACCACCATAAGTTCCTGGCAATTCAGCTACCTGGCTTTGCCGGTAAAAGTCGGGTTGCATTTCGGAAACAAGCTTTTGTTTTTTCTGAATACCGGTGTCGTTTCATCGAGGCTCCTCCACGCAGCGTATGACTTCCCCGGCATAGAAGACTTGATGCCGTCACAAAGTGTAAACCTGACCGAATACGTCCGAACGTTTGATTTTGCCGGACTCGTGGAAGCCGGGGTTTCTATTCCTCTCAGCAACGCTTTGTTTATCACTACCCATGTAAGTTATGCGCACAGCTTTACCTCTCATACCACACCCGACCACTACGCACACCGCTATCTATACCACTACGGATTGAGCGGAAACCTCGGGTTAAAGTATAGGTTTGGACGTGGAAATTAAGGGGGGGATTACTTCGGTAACGCCTCTCAAAAACGCGCTCTCACCCGAAAGTTCAGTACTTTGTGCAACAAATTGCAGCCTTTTGTCCAACATTGATTTAATCATCGAAGAACGCGCGGCGAACATCGGGCCGTTTATGGTGGGACGTCTGTTGCCCTTCCGGCAAAAACGCATGGTAGGGCCGTTTATTTACATTGACCACATGGGGCCGGTTGAATTGCCCGCTGATGAAAATTTCGACGTGCCGCCCCATCCGCACATCGGACTTTCTACACTTACTTTTCTGATGGAGGGCCACATCATGCACCGCGACACCTTGGGTACCGTGCAGGAAATCACTCCCGGAGCAGTAAACTGGATGACCGCCGGAAGGGGAATCGTCCACTCCGAGCGTACGCCCGATAAGCTTCGGGAGAAACCGGTGCGCATGCACGGATTGCAAATATGGGTGGCGTTGCCGAAAGACCTCGAAGAAATCGAACCCAATTTTACCCATGTAGAGAAAGCCGATCTGCCATCATGGAGCAAAAATGGTTTGGATTTTCGACTGGTGGCCGGAGAAGCCCTGGGTAAGAAATCGCCGGTGCCGGTGTACAGCAAACTCTATATGATTGAAATTAGAAACGGAGCAGAACGACGCGCACTGCACCTCGAAAACAAACTCTATGGCGAAGCAGGCCTCTACATATTGGAGGGCAGTGTTTTTGCACATGGAAATGAGTACGAATCGCGGCAGATTCTCGTGTCGAACGATGGTTCGCTGTGCAAACTGGAGCTGGCACCGCATACTACGCTGTACATTTTCGGTGGAGAACCTTTTCCCGAGGAGCGCCACATTCACTGGAATTTTGTTTCGAGCCGGCACGAGCGCATCGAAGAAGCCCGTGAACAATGGAAAAATCAGGAATTCGGAACCATAGATGGCGAAACCGATTACATTCCATTGCCCGAATTGCCGCGTGGTTTGCGGAGTAAATCGTAAATGATGAGGACTGTGTATCGGGCATTCACTATGATTTTACTTTTTGGGGCTACCTCAACGCTTATGGCGCAAACTCCGGTTTCCGGAACGGACTGTCTGCAATTTGAAATTCCCGGAAAAAAAGGATCGATACAGTTCATCCAGGTGGGGGCCGATACCTCAGCGGTTCTGCCAGCGCTTATTTTTCTGCAAGGCTCACAACCGGTTCCGTTGATTATCGGCACCGACGAGTACAAGCATGTGGTGTTACCGTTTGATTACCAGAAAGTAGCAGAGAAATTCCACCTTTTTGTCATTGCCATGCCCAATACTCCGGTAGAGGCTGTGATTAGCGCATTGGATGAAAATTCTTGTTTCGTGATTGATCACGATGAGCCGAACTCTTATGATCCTGAATATCTCCGAAACAATGTGCTTGAAAATTATGTGGAACGTACGCACCGGGTGATTGACGAAATAGTTTCTCTGAATCATATAAATGGTCAGGTGCATATGGCGGGCCATTCGCAGGGAGCAAAAATTGCTGCGGTGGTGGCATCAGAAAACCCGGATGTGAAATCTGTCGCTTTGCTCGCCTTCAATGCCTTTGGACGTTATGACGAAAGAATCCGAAGCGACCGACACGCGTTGAAATCCAGTAAAATTTCCGGAGAACAATACCAGCAGAGATTGGCAGACCACTATGGTCGTTGGCAACACATTCAGCAAGATCCCGATGACTATGCATCGGGAAACAACGCGTGGGTAAGTTTTTCCATTGACTATTTGCCGTTCCTGTTGAAAACGGATATCCCGTTATGGGTAGGATATGGCACCGAAGACATCAGCGCCGAAAACTGTGATTTGCTGCCGTTGCATTTTATTTCAGCAGGTAAGGAGAACCTGCAGCTTAAACCCTATGCGGGTTGGGATCACAACTTTTTTGACAACGAGGGTACGATGCATTGGAATACGGTGATGGAAGATGTGGTGGAGTGGTTGAAAGCTGTTGAGTGATCAACTTGCAATCCTCTTGAGACTTCTCCACTTCGCGCTCCGTTCCTCCGCGCTCCGGTCGAGGTGACAACAGGTCGCATTCGAAATTTATCCTCTAAACACCTCTTGTCACTTCGACCGAAAACCGAAAGTAGCGCAGCGCAGCGAGCGCAGAGAGGTTGCAGTGGAGAAGTCCCTGGTAATCAAGAAGCCTTTACTGTTCAGTCAAAATTCCTTGAATAACACCTCATCCAACTGCACATCGTGCGCTTCTCGCGGCACCTTTTCCACTTCCTGAAAAGGATAGAAAATACCTGTTTTTTGCGCTTTGGATTGCGCTATTAAAAAATTATCGTAATAACCTCCACCGTATCCCAGGCGGTAGCGGCTGCGGTCAAAAGCCAGCCCCGGAACAATCACAAAATCAACCGGTCCTTCGTAGATATCCGCTTCGGCAGGATGTCGAGTGCCCATTTTGCCGATCTCCAATTCATCAAGCGAATGCAGCACGCGGTTTTCGAGTTTACGGGCCGGTAATGCGCGGGGGCAAACCACGCACACATCCTCTGCCAACAGTTTTTCCAGAAGTGGTGTAATGTTGATTTCGGCCGGCAGTGGAATGTAAGCGTGAACAGTTCGATAGTTCTCTTTTTCAATGTGCTGGTACAATTCCTCGCATATCCATGCGTCGTATGTGCGCTTTACATCAGGATTGATTCGCGCCCGGCGCTCCAGCATTTCGGTTCTCAATTCCTTCTTTTCGGCAGTGATATCCATTTCAAAAATTCAATTCGGACAAATATATCCTTTATTGGAAATATTCCGTAAATTTGCGCCAACAAAAGAAAGGAATGTTTTCAAAAGCATGTGAATACGGAATCCGGGCTACGCTGCACATCGCACAGCAATCGCAGAATGAAAAGCGGGTAAGCCTGAAAGGCATTGCCGAATCCATCGACTCTCCGGTGGCTTTTACGGCGAAGATTCTGCAGCAGTTGGTTCACGCCGGTGTGATTCACTCGGTGAAAGGTCCGATGGGTGGTTTTGAAATGAATGCGCAGCAACTGTACGATGCGCGATTGAGCCACATTGTTTCGGCCATTGACGGCGACCAGATTTACAGAGGTTGCGGATTGGGATTAAAAGCCTGCGATGCGCAGAAGCCTTGCCCTGTGCACGATCAGTTTAAACTGGTGCGCGATGAATTACAACGCATGCTCGAAACCACTTCCATTCGCGAACTGGCCAATGGCTTAAACCAGGGGCAAACCTTTTTGAGACAGTAAAAAAATTTGAAACTAAATCGGACAAAATCGTCCTTTAAAATGCCGAAAACCGACATTACATCCCTGGCCGACATCAAGCAATTGGTGAATACATTTTACGACCGCGTGCGCGAGGACGACCTGATCGGACCGGTTTTCGAAAAAATAGTTCAGGATCGCTGGCCCGAACACCTGGAAAAGATGTACCGCTTCTGGCAAACGGTTTTACTGGGCGAACATACCTATTACGGTAGTCCGTTTCCTCCACACAGCAAATTGCCTATTGAAAAGAAGCACTTCGACCGCTGGATAAGCCTGTTCTCCGAAACTGTAAGTGAACTATTTTCCGGTGACAAGGCAGACGAAGCCTTTTGGCGGGCCGAAAAAATGGCGCAGATGTTTCAATTCAAAATCGATCATATTAAGAACAACCCCAATAAAACACCACTATGATCACTGTAAAATATCCCGTGGCATTAGCGGCTGTTTTTCTGTGGATTGGTTTCGTTTGTGCCATCAGCTTTATGGAGGCCTGGCTCAAGTTTCGGGCACCGGGAATCACGGTCCCCCTCGGCTTGGGAATTGGTCGATTGGTATTTCATGCCCTCAACAAAATGGAATGGGTATTTGCGGTTGCCATTTTGGTCAACATGCTGTTTGCAGGTTACACTCCCAAATGGTCTCACCTGTTTTTCGTGCTGCCGCTTTTGTTGCTTGCCATTCAAACGGCATGGTTGCTTCCCGCGCTCGATGCCCGCGCCGAAATGCACATTCAGGGATTGAAAGTCCCATCGTCGAACAAGCATTTTATATACGTGGCTATGGAAGCACTAAAAGTCATTGCCCTTTTGATTTTCGGACTCACCCTTTTTAAACACACTACCCCATGACACGCGAAAAACTCATTCAGTCTATCGAAGAAAAGTACGAGCAACTCGGAGAAAACCCGGATATCTACCTCAATGGTCTGCTGCAAGCCAAACCCATCAATTACTGGGATTATGTAGAAACCGAAACGCTGCTCTCGCTCCAAAAACCCCGCACGGATTTTAAAGATGAGATGATCTTTATCATGTACCACCAGGTAACGGAACTGGTGCTGAAGATGATGGTTCATGAGTTGGAACAGCTGGTTTTCGAAGATCTGGGCGATGACATTTGGGTAGATAAAATCAACCGGCTCAACCGATATACCGGGCTACTCATCAACTCATTTGATGTGATGCGGTCGGGCATGAATTACGACGACTACAACACCTTTCGGCACACCTTGGCTCCTGCCAGTGGATTTCAAAGTGTTCAGTTTCGCTACATTGAAATTTACTGCACTCCGCTCGTCAACCTGATCAACGAAAACGGAAAAGAGCGCCTCAGCCCCACCCCGGATATGGACGAGTATTTTGAACACATCTACTGGAAGGACGCCGGACTGAATCGCAAAACCGGTAAGAAAACCCTAACGCTTCGTCAGTTTGAAGAAAAATATCTCGGCAATCTGAAATCGCTTGCGCAAAAAGTGAGCGGCCATACCCTTCAGGAAAAGTTTGCTGCCATGGCCTCACCTTCACCGGAACTTACCGACAAAATGCGAGAATTCGACCGAATGTACAATGTAGAATGGCCACTGGTTCACCTGCAAACGGCTCGCCACTACCTGGATAGCAAAGGTGAAGAAAAGGCAGCCACCGGCGGAAGCGAATGGAAAAAATATTTACACCCCAAATTTCAACAACGAAAATTTTTCCCGGAGCTATGGACTGAAAATGAAGTCGCTTCCTGGGGAGACGAATCTTAAAAACAAAATATCATGAATATTACAGAAAAACACATCATCGGCGAACTGGTGGCCAGGGATTACCGCGCTGCCAGCGTATTCAAAGCGCACAATATTGATTTTTGCTGCAACGGCAACCGCACCATAGCAGATGCCTGCGCAAAACACGGACTCAATTCTGAACAAATCATTGGTGAACTGGAAAACGCCATGACACAAGCGAACAGCGGCAACATTGATTTTCAATCGTGGCCACCCGACTTGCTGGTCGATTACATCGAGAAAAAACACCACCGTTACGTGGAGGCCAAAATACCTGAGATCAAAGCCTATCTCAACAGAATCGCCAAAGTGCACGGCGACAACCACCCCGAATTGCACGTGGTTGAGCAGCACTTTGCCGAGTCGTCAGGTGCCTTGGTTGCACACATGAAAAAGGAAGAACTGATCCTGTTTCCGTTTATCAAAAAGCTGGCTGCGGCAGATGAAAACGATGAGCAGTTACCCGCTCCACATTTCGGTACGGTAGAGAACCCCATTGCCATGATGCACGAAGAGCACGATGCCGAGGGCGAGCGCTTCCGCGAAATAGCGCGACTCACGAACAATTACGAACCACCGGAGGATGCGTGCAATACTTACCGCGTAGCATTTGCGCTGCTGCAGGAGTTTGAAAACGATTTGCACATGCACATCCACCTCGAGAACAACATTCTTTTTCCGATGACAATAGAGCTGGAGAAGGAGTGAGATGGCGCCTCATGATTAACCCAACATTTGCATTGGCATTGACCAGATGCATAATCTTTATAGAGAGTTAATCTTGTGTAGTTCGCTGCGCAACACTGAAAAAGTGAATTGCGGCAAGTAAAAGTTTCGAGTCCCCCTGGGCTGCGAAACGGATTGGGGTGCCTCCGGGCAATGGGCATGCCTCGCTCACTTTTGGCCGCCTTTTACCCGCTTTCTGTCGAAAATCTGCCACCTACGTGAAACCATGGCGCAATCCCTGCGTAATACCACCTGACAAGAAACAGGAAACGCACCTTTAACAGCTATGAATACAATTTCACATACCACTACACAACACAGACTCGAGGTATCGTTGGAAACCAGTCAGACGCTCACCGTACTATACCAGCCACAAACCGAACGGGCACTGTTCGATCTCTGTGACCTGAACGGCAGAATCCTGGTAACCGGTGAAATAAAGCAGAATCGAACCAGGGTGGATGTTACCGACCTGTACCCGGATCAGTATATTCTGCTGATTCTGGATGGCGACAAGGTGTGTAGCACCAAGTTTTCTATTGAAGGTTAAGCATTCATCAATGCTTCAATTTCATCGGCCTCCAGGGGGATGTTGGCCATGAGATCCACAAAACCGTTTTCGGTAATCAGAATATCATTTTCGAGCCGGATACCCAGGTTCTCTTCGCGGATATAGATGCCCGGTTCTACGGTAAACACATTTCCCGCCTGAATGGGCTCGTACCAAAGCCCTACGTCATGCACATCCAAGCCAATAAAATGACTGGTGCCGTGCATAAAGTACTTTTTGTACGCGGGCCAGTCGGGGTTTTGGTTTTGAATATCTGCCGCAGTCAGCAGCCCGAGTTTCAACAACTCTTCTTCCATCATCCTACCTACCTGCACGTGGTAATCCGCCAAAAAAACGCCCGGACGAAGCAGGTTCATTGCGCCTCGCATCACCCTTAACACCGCGTTGTACACTTCCTTTTGGCGCTCGGTGAAACGGCCGCTTACAGGCACGCACCTGGTCATGTCCGAGGCATAATTACCATACTCCGCTCCTACATCCATCAAAATCACGTCGCCGGCCTTACACTCCTGATTGTTGGCCACGTAGTGCAGCACGCACGCATTAAAGCCCGACGCAATAATGGGCTCATAGGCAAAACCGCGCGAGCGATTCATCAAAAATTCATGGGCCAGCTCGGCCTGGATTTCAAATTCGTGCACCCCGGGCTTAATCATCCCCAACACCCTCCTGAAAGCTTTCTCAGTAATATTACAGGCGGTTTGCATCTGCCGGATTTCACCATTGGATTTCACCGAGCGAACACGGTGCATGATGGGAGCCGAACGCTCATAGGTGTGAAGGGGATACTGCTCGCGAAGCCATTTTCCAAACCGTGCTTCGCGCGTTTCTACTTCCACTTTGGCGCGGGTGTGCTCGTTGGAGTTGAGGTAAACACATCCAGCCTCCGCCATCAACGACGGAAGCACTTTATAAAACTCGCTCACCCAATGCACGGTTGTAATTCCGGTAAGCTCGCGGGCCTGCTCTTTGGTAAGCTTGGCCCCCTCCCAAATGGCAATGTCCTCGCTGGTTTCCTTCACAAAAAGAATCTCCCTGTGCCGCGTGTTGTGCGCATCCGGAAACATCACCAGTATCGTTTCCTCCTGATCTACACCGCAGAGGTACAACAAGTCGCTACTCTGACGAAAAGGCATGGTACCGTCGGCGCTGGCGGGCATGATATCGTTGGATTGAAACAAGGCAATTGCACCCGGCTTGAGGTGTTTTTTGAAACAATCGCGGTGCTGCCTGTAGGTTGCAGAATCTAATGGAGAATACTTCATTTTTCAATAGCTTTGCGGTTTGGCAAATATAACGGATTGCGTCGCCAGAGCAGGTTTTGTTATTTAGATGGATTCTAAATACGGGCACGAACTGGCTACCTCTCGCACATAATTTAGTTTTGCCTTGTTATTGACCTGTAAACTCGATTGCAAACATGAGCAACCAAGGAATTTTGAGTACTTCCATCGCACGGAAAGTTCTAATGGCCCTTACCGGCCTGTTTTTGTCTGTGTTTCTGATTGTGCATCTGGCCGGTAACCTGCAACTGATACCGGGGATGGGAACCAAAGAGGGCTTTAATGAATACGCCGTCTTCATGACTACCTTTCCCCTGATTAAAATTTCCTCCTACGGCTTGTATGCCACCATTCTTGCGCACGCCATTTTAGGCTTGATTCTCACCATGCAAAACCGCAAGGCTCGTCCGCAGAAATACGCCTATGAAAAACCCGAACGCAACAGCAATTGGGCTTCTCGCAACATGGGTCTGCTCGGAACAGTCATTTTTGTTTTCATCGTGTTGCACATGCGCAGCTTCTGGTTTGAGTACCACTGGGGCGAATTGCCCAACGATGCCAACGGCAACCGCGATTTGTACACGCTTACTGTTACGGCCTTTCACCAATGGTGGTACACGGCCATCTATGTAGCAGCCATGGTTGCATTGGCATTTCACCTGCTGCACGGATTTCAGTCGGCCTTTCAATCCATGGGCTGGAATCACCCCAAGTACACCCCCTTTGTGAAAAAGGTCGGTGCATTTTTCAGTGTAGCAGTGTGTGGAGGTTTTGCCTTTATCGCTGTGATTAATTTCCTCGTCCAGTCCTAAAAAATTCTCAATATCCATGTCCGAACTGAACGCTAACATACCCGAAGGTCCTATTGACAAAAAGTGGACATCACACAAAAACAACGTGCGTCTGGTAAACCCTGCCAACAAGCGTCTGATTGATGTCATAGTGGTAGGCACAGGTCTCGCCGGAGCATCCGCTGCTGCCTCTTTGGCCGAAATGGGCTACAAAGTGAAGGCCTTTTGCTTTCAGGATAGTCCACGAAGGGCGCACTCCATTGCCGCACAGGGAGGAATCAACGCGGCCAAAAACTACCAGAACGACGGTGATAGCACCTATCGTCTGTTCTACGACACTGTAAAAGGAGGCGACTATCGCTCACGCGAAGCCAACGTGCATCGCCTGGCTGAAGTATCTGCCAACATCATTGATCAATGCGTGGCGCAAGGTGTTCCTTTTGCCCGTGAGTACGGCGGGCTGCTCGACAACCGCTCTTTTGGTGGTGTGCAGGTGTCACGAACCTTTTACGCCAAAGGACAAACCGGTCAGCAGCTATTACTCGGAGCCTATTCGGCCTTGTCCAGGCAAATAGGAAAAGGGCAGGTGCAGATGTACAACCGCCACGAGATGCTCGATGTGGTAGTGGTAGATGGCAAAGCGCGGGGTATTATAGCGCGCAACCTGATTACCGGCGAGATTGAGCGTCACTCGGCACACGCTGTACTGCTCTGTACAGGAGGATACGGAAACGTTTTCTTCCTCTCTACCAACGCCATGGGCAGCAACGTAACAGCAGCATGGAAAGCCCACAAACGCGGGGCATATTTTGCCAATCCGTGCTACACCCAGATTCACCCAACCTGCATTCCGGTATCTGGAAGCTATCAGTCAAAACTTACCCTAATGTCGGAATCGCTGCGAAACGACGGCCGCATTTGGGTACCCAAAAAGAAAGAAGACGCCGAAGCCATTCGCAAAGGAACCAAGAGCCCGCTCGACATTCCGGATGAAGACCGCGATTTTTACCTGGAGCGTCGTTATCCGTCGTTTGGAAACCTCGTGCCTCGCGACGTGGC
Source organism: Cryomorphaceae bacterium (assembly GCA_007695365.1). Classification (NCBI taxonomy): domain Bacteria; kingdom Pseudomonadati; phylum Bacteroidota; class Flavobacteriia; order Flavobacteriales; family Cryomorphaceae; species Cryomorphaceae bacterium. The sequence goes on from REDV01000096.1 coordinate 11,930, forward strand.
CTCACGGGCTGCCAAAGAGCGATGTGATGCCGGTTACGGTGTGAATGCCACCGGTGAAGCTGTTTACCTGGATTTCTCCTACTCCATCATGCGCTACGGTGAAGAGCAGGCGCGTGTTCGTCATCTTGACCACAACGATAAGAAACTGGTGCGTGAACTTGGAGAGCAGGTTGTTGCTGCCAAGTACGGTAACCTTTTTCAGATGTACGAGAAAATTACCGACGACAACCCCTACAAAGTTCCGATGAAAATCTACCCCGCTGTGCATTACACCATGGGAGGCATCTGGGTGGATTACAATTTGATGACCACTATTCCAGGCTGTTATGCCCTTGGAGAAGCCAACTTCAGCGACCACGGAGCCAACCGCCTCGGAGCTTCAGCCTTGATGCAGGGACTGGCAGATGGATATTTTGTGATTCCCTTCACCATTGGAGATTACCTTGCAGATGATATCCGAACCGGAAAAATTTCTACCGACCTGCCTGAGTTTGAAGCAGCCGAAAAAGAAGTAAAAGAACGCCTTGAGAAGCTCCTGAACAATAAAGGCACCAAGACGGTTGATTATTTCCACCGCAAGCTCGGACGCATTATGTGGGACGAATGCGGCATGGCCCGAAACGCCGAAGGACTCAAAAAAGCCATTGAAGAAATCCGCGCACTCCGCGAAGAGTTCTGGCGCGAAGTGCGAGTGCCGGGCGATGCCAATGAGCTCAACCCCGAACTCGAGAAAGCGGGCCGCGTGGCAGATTTCCTTGAACTGGGCGAGCTGATGTGCAAAGACGCGCTGGAGCGAAACGAGTCTTGTGGAGGTCACTTCCGCGAGGAGTCACAAACCGAAGAAGGTGAAGCCCTGCGAAACGATGAGGAATACGCTTATGTTTCGGCATGGGAGTACACCGGAGACCCAAAAGATGCCCGGCTTCACAAAGAAGCCTTGGTGTACGAGAATGTAAAAATGACCCAAAGAAGCTACAAATAACCCCCGGATACTATGAACTTAACGCTGAAAATCTGGAGACAAAAGAACAAGAACGACAAAGGCAGGATGGAAACCTACCAAGCGAAGGACGTATCCCCCGACCAGTCGTTTCTTGAAATGCTTGATGTGCTGAATGAGAGCCTTGTAATTGAGGGTAAAGAGCCGATAGCATTTGATCACGACTGCCGAGAGGGTATTTGTGGGATGTGCAGCCTGTTTATCAACGGTGAAGCGCATGGGCCGGGACGTAACATTACCACCTGCCAATTGCACATGCGGAGCTTTAAAGATGGTGAAACCATTTATATTGAGCCATGGCGCGCAGCTGCTTTCCCGGTTGTAAAAGATTTGGTGGTAGATCGCTCCTCTTTTGACCGGGTGATTCAGGCCGGAGGATTTGTCTCGGTGAATACCAGCGGAAATACCATTGACGCCAACGCTACACCCATTCCCAAAGAAAATGCCGACAAAGCCTTTGACGCGGCAACGTGCATTGGCTGCGGAGCCTGCGTAGCCACCTGCAAGAACTCATCAGCCATGCTGTTTGTGTCTGCCAAGGTATCGCAACTCTCTCTACTGCCGCAAGGACAGGTAGAAGCCAAAGAGCGTGTAGCGAAGATGGTTGCTCAAATGGATGAGGAAGGATTTGGAAACTGCTCCAACACCGGCGCCTGCGAAGTGGAATGCCCCAAAGGCATCTCGCTCGAAAACATTGCCCGCATGAACCGCGAGTGGTTGGGTGCGGCGATTAAGAAGTAAGAGTCCATTCGGAAAAATCCGTTTCAAAGGCCTTTCTGAGATAAGAATGCCATAAGACGTATTCAATGAGACAAGAAAAACCGGAAAAAGATGGAACCGGATTCCATCTTTTTCAGGTTTTTATATGTGCGCTTCTTTTCGAAACGCTTTAACAGGCTGCTTGTACTCCTTTCCCGGTCTTTATCCGGCTAAGTCAAAACGGTCGGCGTTCATCACCTTCACCCATGCCTTTACAAAGTCGTGCACGAATTTCTCCTTGTTGTCGTCTTGTGCATACAACTCGGCGTACGCCCGAAGTATTGAGTTGGAGCCAAACACCAAATCTACGCGGGTGGCAGTCCAGCGGGTATCGCCGGTTTTTCGGTCAATGAGGTGATAGAGGTTGTCACCGGCCGGCTTCCAGCGGTAATTCATGTCCGTAAGATGAACAAAAAAGTCATTGCTCAGGGTACCCGGGCGATCGGTGAACACCCCGTGTTTGGTGCCTCCGTGGTTGGTGGCCAGCACGCGCATTCCGCCTACAAGAACGGTCATTTCAGGTGCTGTTAATCCCATCAGTTGGGTCCGATCCACCATCAATTCCTCAGGTTTCACCTTGTGCTCTTTCTTCATCCAGTTTCGGTAGCCATCGTGTACAGGTTCCAGCACCTCGAAAGACCCGGCATCGGTCATTTCATCGGTAGCGTCGCCTCTGCCCGGGTTGAATGGCACTTTTATCTTCACGCCTGCGTCGTGGGCTGCCTGCTCAACCGCTGCACTTCCGCCGAGCACAATCAGGTCTGCCATACTCACCTTTTTGGAAAGACTTTGTTGTATTTCACCCAAGGTGTTCAGTACCTTCTGAAGCCTTTGTGGTTCATTCCCTTCCCAGTCTTTCTGAGGGGCCAGACGAATTCTAGCTCCGTTGGCACCTCCCCGGTAATCAGAGCACCTGAAGGTTCGGGCGCTATCCCAGGCAGTACAAATCAGCTCTGATCTGCTCAAACCGCTGCTCAGGATTTTCTGCTTAATGTCTTCGATTTCGCCATCAGAAAGTGTGTAATCTACCGCGGGAACCGGGTCTTGCCAGATAAGGTCTTCCTGCGGAACATCGGCACCGAGGTAACGGCTTTTCGGGCCGAGGTCGCGATGGGTAAGTTTGAACCACGCACGGGCAAAAACATCGTTGAAGTACTCAGGGTCTTTGTAAAAGCGCTCGGAAATTTTGCGGTATTCCGGGTCCATTTTCATGGCCATATCGGCGTCGGTCATGATTGGATTCTGCCGCTCTCCCGGTTTGTGCGCATTGAGGGGTTTGTCTTCCTCGGCAATGTTTACCGGCTCCCACTGCCACGCTCCGGCCGGACTTTTCTTCAACTCCCATTCGTATTTGAGAAGCAGGTCGAAATACCCGTTGTCCCAACGCGTAGGATAGGTAGTCCAGGCTCCCTCCAAACCGCTTGTTACGGTGTCTTCAGAATGCCCTTTTCCGGTAGGGTTCGCCCACCCAAGGCCTTGTTCATAGACATCGGCACCTTCGGGACTTTCGCCCAGAATAGACGCATCGCCATTTCCGTGTGCTTTACCAACTGTGTGGCCCCCGGCGGTAAGTGCTACGGTTTCTTCGTCGTTCATGGCCATTCGTTTAAACGTCATGCGCACGTCATGGGCTGTTTTGAGAGGGTCGGGCTCGCCATCAACACCTTCGGGATTCACGTAAATGAGTCCCATTTGGACAGCGGCCAAAGGATTGTCGAGTGAATCGCGGTTGGCTGCATCACCGTAGCGGTTTTTGGTCTCTGCGAGCCACTCTTTTTCCGAACCCCAGTTGATGTCTTTTTCGGGATGCCAGATATCTTCACGACCTCCGGCAAAGCCAAAGGTTTTAAAGCCCATGGATTCGTATGCCATGTTTCCGGCCAGAATGAACAAATCGGCCCATGAAATTTTGTTTCCGTACTTTTTCTTAATGGGCCAAAGCAGTCTTCGCGCCTTGTCGAGGTTGGCATTGTCAGGCCAGCTATTGAGCGGAGCAAAACGCTGGTTTCCGTTGTTGCCGCCACCGCGACCATCGGCAATCCGGTAGGTTCCTGCGGCGTGCCAGGCCATTCGAATCATCAGCCCCCCGTAATGGCCCCAGTCGGCAGGCCACCAGTCCTGACTTTCGGTCATAAATTTTCTTAAATCACTTTTGAGGGCCTCCAGATCCAGCTTTTTGAATTCTTCCGCGTAATTAAAATCGGCTCCTAGCGGATTGGTTTTGGTATCGTGCTGGTGAAGAATATCAAGGTTGAGCGCCTTCGGCCACCAGTCGGTTACAGTGTTTTGCGATTGTGTATTGGCTCCGTGCATTACCGGACATTTGCCTTTTGTGTGTTCCATGAATGGTGTGTTTTAATGTGAGGACGCGGAAGTTAACCAAAATTTCTCGGGGTGAGAAATTCACCCGCGCGGAAAAGCAATCGCAACAAAACTCAAAATCAACCAAGGATATTCAATGCTGCTCTCAGGGTTTTACCCTTGCCGTGCCGTGGAGGTTGCCATTGCTGAAAATCTGGAGTGCTACTTCACTGCCTTCAATTTGCCCAGCGGCGGTGTGGTACTCTCCGAGGTGGGTAAGCGGAATCATGGAAACTGTTTGCGCTGTGCAGTCAAACTCAAGGGTCATATCGTAACCGGCCAACCCCGTCACCAACAATTTACCTTCGCTGTTGTAGCTGCAGCCAATAACCTTGTTCTGGAGGATTCCATTAATTTCATACGTGATTTCCCCGTTTGCATGATTGCGAAAGCCCCAGCCACAATTAGGGGCATAAACCAACTTGATGGTTTTGCTCTGCGAGGGTACATTTTCGTTGGCCAACGAAACTTCGAGCTTGGCGGGATACTCACCCGGCTGCATGTTGTGCTGGTTAAAAGGAACCTCAAACGTTGCTGTTGCTCCGCCGGTTACCACCACCTGTTGACTTATGCCCGCAAAAAAGGCGTTGTTAAGGTCAGAAAGGCGCACCACAAACTCTTTAGCGCTACTTCCATCTACAGAAACAGCGAGAGATTGTGTATCGCTGTGTTCAAAGACCAATTCACTGGGAGCGTTGAAACTGAATTCGGCAGCCGGATTCGGAGAATCGGGGTCTTCTTTTTTGCAGGAAGAAAATAAGGTAAGGGTAAACAGGAACAGTGCAATAAGCTTTGTGTTCATCAGCAAATGTGTAGATAAAAGCAAATCTAAGTGATATCTCCATCTAAAAAAGATAACTGAAGACATTTTTTGGTGCTTGCACATCTTCCTATCTTTCACGCATGATCAAATCAAAATTGCCCCACGTTGGCACGAGTATATTTTCTGTGATGTCGGCCCTGGCCAATGAGCACCATGCGCTGAATCTCTCCCAGGGTTTTCCAAACTTTCCTTGCGATCCCGAATTGGTAGAGCTGGTAGCCAAATACATGCGCGACGGCAAGAACCAATATCCGCCTATGCCGGGCATATTTGAATTACGGGAGGTAATAGCAGCCCAAACCCACAAGCGATACGGAGCAACCGTAAACCCGGATTCTGATATTACGGTGGTTTCAGGAGCCACGCAGGCCATCTACACGGCTATTACCGCTACCGTGCAACAGGGCGATGAAGTGATTGTGTTTGCTCCTGCCTACGACTGTTACGGGCCGGCCATTGAGCTCAGCGGAGGTAAAGTGATAGAAGTACCCCTGCACACGCCCGGGTTTACCATCCCGTTCGAAAAACTTCGCGAAGCCATTACTCCGCGCACCCGAATGATTATGGTGAACACGCCCCACAACCCGTCGGGGAGCCTCGTTACGCGTGAGGACTGGCTGCAGCTTGCAGAAATTGTTCGCGACACCGACATTTTGATTCTCAGCGACGAAGTGTACGAACACATAGTGTTTGACGGAGAAAAGCATTGCAGCGTGCTGAGCATAGAGGAGTTGCGTCAGCGCTCATTTGTGGTTTCATCATTTGGCAAGACCTTTCATGTAACAGGCTGGAAAATGGGCTATTGCATTGCTCCTGCTAACCTGATGACCGAGTTTCGAAAGTGTCATCAGTTCATCGTTTTTACATCGCATACCCCCTCCCAGTACGCTCTGGCCGAATACATGCAAAACGATGAAAAGATTGATGGTTTGGGGCCGTTTTACCAGCGCAAACGCGATGTGTTTCTGGAAAGCCTCGGAGAAACGCGCTTTGCCCACAGCCCTGCCCAAGGCACGTATTTTCAGCTGCTCAATTACAGCAACATCACCAACGAAAGCGATGTGGACTACGCGCGCCACCTAACAATTGAGCGCGGTATTGCCTCTATTCCCATTTCGGTTTTTTACAGCGACGGCCGCAACGACCACTACCTCCGCTTTTGCTTTGCCAAAGATGATGATACCCTTCGCAAGGCCGGTGAGCTTCTGAATCAAATCGGCAGTATATGAACGATATACTGAAAATAACCGCCTTGCAATCGGATTTGCACTGGGAAAACCCGGAGGCCAATCATCAGACTCTCGGTGGAAAAATGCGATCAGCCACCGCAGCAGATGCCTATATCCTGCCTGAGATGTTTCCCACGGGTTTTTCAATGGATGCCAAAAGGCTTTCCGAGCCCATGAATGGCCCGACTCATCAATGGATGAAAGCTATGGCGAATGAACTCCGTGCAGCGGTGGGGGGGAGCGTGATTATTGAAGACGCAGGCCATTTCTACAACCGTTTTTTATGGGTGCAACCGGGTGGCAGAACCGAATACTACGACAAAAGGCACCGCTTTACCATGGCCGGAGAGCACCATCACTTCAGCGCGGGATCTTCGCATACCGTGGTGGAATTAAAAGGCTGGAAGATTTTTCTGCAGGTTTGCTACGACCTCCGGTTTCCGGTGTGGAGCCGCAATCGCTCGCACTATGATGTGGCTGTATATGTGGCCAATTGGCCCGAAGCGCGCTCAGCAGCATGGAGCAAACTTTTACTCGCCAGAGCCATTGAAAATCAATGTTATGTGATAGGCGTAAACCGCGTAGGCACCGACGGCAAGGACATTTCTTACAGCGGAGATTCAGCCATTATTGACCCCAGGGGTGAGTATTTGGTTTGCCCACCCGCACACAGTGATCAAGCCTTATATGCCGAATTGAGCAAAGCGGAACTCCTGGACTTTCGGAAAAAATTCCCGGTGCTTAAAGATGGCGATGAATTTGAGGTGAGGGTTTAGAAGTCCGAAAAGAAGATCAGGTAAACAACCGCTATATCGCAGGACAAAAAACTAAGGCCTGGCAAACGAACTTGATCCAATGGATGTGAAACAAATCTTTAGGCGGTGCCTCTACAGTCCGACCGAAATAGCCGCCACCGCCCAGCCTTCCTTGCCGGTAATGCTCCACGCACTATTCTTCCGGCAACGATGTGTCCTCCGACTCTGGTTCTTCTTCTTTTTTAAGATTCCACTCCAACTCCATATCCCAGTTAGAGCGCACCTGAACCGTAGAGGGGTAATTCACCACCGGCTCGGGCTGCATACCCTCGCGGAAATTCCCTGTATCCCACTCGCCGTTGCCGTTCAGGTCATAAATCACTCGCATCCTAAAGGAGCCGGGGTTCATCCGGTTGAATTCAATGATACCGGATTCTTCGGGTATCACCCGCTTGATAACCACATCGCGGTCGTTTACCAGCTCCAGAATAATGGGGTCGCCGGGATTAAAGCGCAAGTCGAGTTTTAGGTTTCCGAAATGCCGCTCCTCGCGGGTTTTTACCGTTTTATCGAGTGTATCGTTCACCAACTTGAATACATCGGTAAAAGTGCCTTCGGGAATAAATACACGATACGGTGTGTCGAACTCCCAGGGGTGGTGAATTTCAAACACGCGTCTGGACTCCGTGCTCTTTAAGGCGTAATCCACAGGTATAGAATCCCTGAATAATTCTATTCTACTTGTATCTATCTGCTCAATGGGGTGATTGAATTTCAGCCGCACCGGCGAAAATGGGTTGAAGTTGAACAGTAAATTGTCCTTGATTTCAAGTACGGGATCTTCGTCATTTTTTCGTCTGCGCAAATCCCACCGCACAGTGTCCATGAGGTTGGGCGCGGCTTCAAACACCAATTTAGTTCTATCGAGGTCCGGAAAATCGGCGCGATTGGTCATCCACACCCACGTGGTATCGCCAACTTCTCCATGCTCAACAATCAACTTTTGCTCAGGGTCAATGGGAGTAACCCAAACAGAATCTGCCGGCTGATGCAAGAGAACCATCAACTCTCCGTGGGGTTTTGCAATGCGGTCATCAATGTACTGCGTGGTGTCCTTCTCCATAAACAACCGCATGATGTGCGGCACATTGGTACTGTCGGCAAAGCCCGGAGTTACCAGCGAATCAATGAAGGCAATGGCTTCGCCTGCATTGTATTTAAAGTTGCTGTTCTCGTCGCGCAATGCAAAAGCCATGTATGAGCCTTCGCGAATAAAGTTGATTTCAAACTGACCTTTTTCGTTGGTTTTTCCGAGGTAGTCAGGCAGACCTTTGTACGGCATGGTATCCACCGGATTGCTGTACAGCATGACCCACACATCCTTCTCTGGTTTTTCGGTAAAGGCGTTCACTACTTTGCCAATGAACTGAAGCGAATCCAGAAAATCACCGGTTGAAAACACGTATTGCAGTCCGGAGGCCTTGTTGCCCTCATTCAGATCTACAATGGCATCTCCGAAATTTATCACGTAAGTTGTTTCTGGCTTGAGCGGGCTTTTAAGATCAATAATTACCTTTTTCCCTTTGAGTTTAACGTCGGGGCGCTCTTTCATGGTGGGGTTGATGACCATCTGAGCTTTGAGATTGCGAATTTGCACAAATTCATCAAACTCCATCATGATGCGCGAAGCCGCGAAATGCGTGCTGTAGTTGAGCGGGGCCGTGGCAATCAACTCAGGCGGGTCTTCATCCTTTGGGCCGCCTGTTGGAGGCTTCATTTGCGCGCACGAGCGAAGCAGCAAGCCAACGATGACTACCGCAAGCAATAATGATATGCGCGACATCAAACCCAAGGCTGCATGAGGCTTGTTAGTTCTTCCAGATAGCGTTGATCGGTTTCGCTGAACGCGGCAGGTTGGTCGTGATCCAGATCGAGCACCATCACCACATCTCCATCATGATTCCTAACGGGCACCACAATTTCCGACTGCGACCTGGAATCGCAGGAAATATGCCCTGGAAAGGCATGCACGTCAGGAACCAATTGCGTAGTACCGGTATCCCAGCAAGTGCCGCAAACACCTCTGCCCCGGGCAATTCTTACACAGGCCGGCGTGCCTTGAAACGGACCCAAAACCAGCTCCTTTTCCCGCACTATGTAGAAGCCAATCCAAAAGTAACCCAGCTCATTTTTAAGCACGGCCACTATATTGGCCAGGTTGGCAATTACATCGGATTCACCGCGGGTAAGTGCTTCAATTTGCTGCAAACATCGCTCGTAGCGTCCGGCTTTTTCTGTTTCGTTCATTGCGGCAAAGATAGGGCACCCAATAGGATGAAGATGCGCAACACTGCTTTTACTCGGTATAGGCCATTACACACACGCTGACTCTAACATCCTTCATGCCATCAAAAAGCCGGATACAGCTTTCGAGAGTTGAGCCGGTGGTCACAACATCATCCACCAGCAGCACATGGGCCGGCCCGTTGGGGTGGAAGTCGCGCAGAGCAAACACGCCCTCCACATTCTGAAAACGCTCAAAGCGCGATTTTTTGGTTTGGGTGGGATTGTTTACCGGTCTTACCACCAGCTCTTCGTGTACATTCCAGCCAGTACTTTCGCCAATACCTCTTGCAATTAGGGCACTTTGGTTGTAGCCGCGGATCTTCAATTTTTTATCGTGAAGCGGAATGGGTAGCACGTAATCCACATGACCTATGCGTTTTTCTTCTTTTAAACGCGCGCCCATCATGCGCCCCATCAGCAAACCCACATTCTTGTTTCCGCGGTATTTGAGCTCGTGCAACATGTGCTGCACCCGGTTTCCCTTTTGAAAATGAAACAGGGCCACTCCTGTGTGGATCTCCGTCCGACCCCAAAAAAGTTTTTCAACCGGATTGTCGGCATAGAGGTGATAATCGGTATAGGGCAGCGCAGAAAGGCATGAAGTGCAAACGGTTTCCTCTCCCAGCAACAGTGGTTTTTGACAGGCGGCACACAAGTCCGGAAAGAAAACAGCCACAAGTTCGCGCATGGTCGTGAAAAAAGAATGTTAATAAGTGCCGAATGACTTTGGATTGTACCGACTCAATTGCGGGTAAATTAGCAATTTCGCACCAAAATTCAGAAGCTGCTTCATGAGCGACCAAAAATCAACGCCGTCTGCGCCAGGCAAACCTAAATCAGATAGCAAAAACCGGTGGATGTGGATTGTCATCGCGATTCTACTGGTATTAAGCGCCGTACTGGGCATTATGCTCATGAACAAGTCGCAAACGGCAGACCAGCAACTCACAGAAATCCTTCAACTGGAAAACACCACATTGACCCTTAAAAGCGATTTGCAGGAAATGCTTATTCAGTATGACACGGTGACGGTTGCAAATGAGCGGATGCAGGCAGAAATACAGGCACAACAGGATCAAATCAAAGACCTCCTCAAGCAGGTAGAGAAGCACAAGGACGACGCCTGGATTATTCACAAGCTGAAGAAGGAAGCCGGCACACTTCGCGAAATCATGAAGGGCTACCTGGTTACAATCGATTCACTCAACACACTCAATATTAACTTAAGGGCCGATAAAGACAGCCTTTCCAAAGAGCTGAGCAAAGTGAGTAAAACGCGCGATCAACTGGCCACCAAGGCTACCGACCTGGAGAAAATTGTGACCAAAGGCTCGGTATTACCCATTTCTGATGTGATGGCCGAAGCCATACGCGTGCGGGGCAGCGGCAAGCAATCGAGCACCAATAGAGCAAACCGCGCAGAAATGATAAAAGTGTGCGGACGGCTCGGAGAGAACAAAATTGCCAAACCGGGCAAAAAAGTGCTCTATATGCGAATTATCAGTCCGGATGCGCGGGTGCTTGACGATGGTTCCGGGGACCCGAAAACCTTCAAGTTTGACGGCGTTTCAGGTATGTACAGCGTAAAGCGCGAAATTGATTACCAAAACGAGCCACAGGATGTTTGTGTGTACTACACCGTAAACGAAGAACTGCCCACGGGTCAGTACATCGTTGAGTTATACGAGTCTGAGACCAAAATCGGAGTGGCTACTTTCGACCTGCGGTAAACGTAAAATTGTTGCAATAAGGGCCTTCTCCCCTCGTATCCTGGTGCTGTTCAACGGAAAACGCCGACAATGGCAGGCGCTCGTGCCCCCGGATAAAATGCCCCTCATAGCCACAATCTCTCAGCCATTGAAAGGTTTCTTCCATCTGCTGGCGGCCGATGTGCCGCTCTTCAATTTCCACCAGAATGGCCGGTTTGTGTTCAAGTAGAACCCCCGCACCTCCTTTAAATACGTTGAGCTCATTACCTTCCACATCTACTTTTAGAAAATCCGGAATGACCTTGTTGCGCTCACAATAGCCATCCAGGGTATCCATGGGCACAGTTTCGCGAAGGGCAATTTCACCACTTGCCACGCCTTCCACAATACTCGCCCCCGGCGATGACCCCTTGTTGACCTTATTCACTGGAATGTGCAAGGTGACTTTTCCTATGCGATCAGAAAGAGCGAGGTGTTCAAGTCTCAGGTTTTGCCAGCCCATCAATGGCTTTACACGGCTGATATAATCGTACAGCGCAGATTGAGGCTCAAAAGCGTGTACATATCCTGATGAACCCACGCAATCCATCATATGGTAAAGGTACCCTGCGCGGTGCGCACCTATATCAAATGCGCATTGACCCGGAAGCAACGTTTGGCGCAAAAAGGCAATGCCCCCGGGGTCCGTTTTGCGCTGATATTTGCGGGCTCTGAGCCTGAGTTTGAGTTTTTGGAAGGGCATAAAATGAGGTATGCAGCGCTCAAAGATGGGCATTTCCTGCGGCTTCATCGTTCAGCTCGCCCGGAAGTTCAATAAAGAATGAAGTTCCTCTGCCGCTCTCGGTTTCGAACCAGATCTTCCCGTTGATGTTGTGCACAATATTCTTAACCATGGCGAGCCCGAGACCCATCCCGGTTGATTTGGTGGTGAAATTGGGTTGGAAGATGCGACTGCGCATCTCTTCCGGGATGCCCTTTCCATGGTCGCGCACTGTAATGAGGTAACCCTTGGGAGCAGCCGTCACCGAGAGTTCTACCACGGCTTCGCGGTCGTCATCGTGCGCCTGAAGTCCGTTTTTAATGAGATTCTGAATGGCCCTCATTAACTGGTTGTAATCGGCGCGTACAATGGGCGTTCCTTGCGTGTAAGGCGTGAATTGCACCTTGCTGTCGGGCACATCGTCATAGAGCGTTACAGTATTCTCAATGAGCTGATTGAGGTTTACTTCCGATAGCTCTGCGCGAGGCATTTTGGCGAAATTCGAAAACTCATTGGCGATTTGCGTAAGGGCATCGATTTGTTCAATGAGGGTTTCGCTTGTTCGGCGCATGCGCTCCTCCAGGTTCTCGTCGCCGCTCTCCACCGCTTTTTGCAGCATTTGCAATTTGAGCTTCATGGGGGTGAGCGGATTCTTGATTTCGTGGGCAACTTGTCGGGCCATTTCTCGCCACGCACTTTCACGCTCGGAGCGGGCCAACTGTTCGGCGTTGATTTCCAATTCACTCACTTTTCGATTGTATTCCTGCACCAGCTCACCGATAACGTCGCTACCGCGGTAGTGAATCGGCTCATTGCGTTTACCGAGTTCAATACGACTGAGGGATTCCTGAAGCAATTGCAATGGGCGAGTAATCCAGTCGGTGATGAAAAATGCGGCGAAAACGCTGAGTGCAAGCAGTAACACAAAGAGGTTTACCAGCGTCACAAGCAACCTCGTAAGTTCCTCTTCCAGAATCTCCTGCTGCGCAAAGTAAGGTAGGTTTACATACACCAGGATTTCGTTGGCGTGGTTTCGGAACGGCACATAGGCTGATAGGTGGCGCAGATTACCAATTGTTTCAGGATGAATGTAGTCGCTTTTCTGGTTGATGGCAATTTTCACAAATGCCTCTGCATTCATGCGCGGAGCCACCAGCCCGGCATCAAAAATCCGTGGTTGTGAGGTGGCTATCAATACGCCATTCGGGTCATACACGTTGATATCAGTGAAGAACACGTAAGAAAGTCTCGCTACCTGAAGCCGCAATCGGTCTATAACGGTTTCAGTGAGGTAATCCTCGTTTTTGAGATTGTTTTCCAGCTCAATCAAAACCGACTGAATCTTCTCGCTCAAAATGCTGTAGTTCTTCTCCTGAAACTGGCTTTCAATGTAAAACCGCGTGGCAAAACCGAAGCTAAGTAGGGCCACCAGGATAATTCCCACGGCCAGCATCTGTATTTTTACGTTGAGGTGATTAAAAAGGCCGGCATTGAGCACCGAGGGATCCTGAATGTAGGTTACCACAAGCAGCAAAAGACCGAAAAGTCCAAACAAATAACTGAAAATGGTCACCTTGTCAAAAAAGCTCGGGATTTCCTTGCTTACCACAATGAGGGTTCGCTCGTCGGGGCGATGGATGAGGTGATTGAAGCCTTTGTAGTCTTCAAAATCAAATGGTTTCAGGTTGTCATCGTATAGACTTGTGTTGATTCGGTAATTATACTCTCCTGAGGCACCCACCAACTTACCATCCATGTAGCGCGCAAATGAATATCCACTCAGTTTGCGCAGCGGTCCCGGGTCGCTTTCAATCAACAAATCCGGAAAACCGATTTCACCCGGAAAAAGGGTGGACTCGAGCCCTATCACAATCCACGCCTGCAACGCCCCCTCCGAATCATAAAGCGGAATTTTGGCGAGATAGCTCAAATTGTCGGGGTAGCTGTATAGGTGATGGAGGTAGGCACTGCCCTCAACCGGCTCACCAAGCTCGTATATCAGATCTTCAAAGTACCTCAAATCGGGCGGCCGGGTTTCCGTAAGCACTCCCCAATAGGCACCGTCAGGCAAATAAACGTGAATACTAAAAATGTACTTATTCCAGTACCTGTCGGTAAACTGCTCTTCAATGACCGATGCCAGCGCCGCGTTGGTAAATCGTTGCGGCTGTTGAAACATGCGTTGTATGGCATGGCTTTCCTGGATGGTAGTTACGGCAGAGGCAAAGAGCAGTTCCGTAACAGGGTCTTCATCGGAGGCGAGCTTACCGGCAAGCACCCTGCGCTCGGAGCGCTCCTTGATGTCGGTGTATTTCAAAATCCACAGCGTGGTGAGCAGCGAGAAGAAAAAGAGCAAAATGATGGTGCCACGCGGACGCGTGATTATTACCCGGTCGGCCCTGAGCAAAGCAATCAGCAACAAAGCGGGCACGGGCCACAAAATCACCTTGAAGTCGAGAATACCGATCAGATGCGAAGCCGTGATATGTACCGCCAGGGCCGCCAACGCAGCCCACACAAGATTTTTTCGGACCGGCAGTATCGGACCCGTAAACTGCAGTAAAACAGATGAAAGCTGAAAGTAGGCAAAGAAGAAAAAACCTATAGACGATACAGCCAGCAGAGTGTACACGTCCAACGAAAAAACCTCATAGAGCGTAAAGGTGATGCGCGAGTTTTCTATTAAACCCATAATGAGTGGAGTAATAAAAAGCGCCAAGCCAAAAAGCATCAGAAAAATGAGTGTGAGCGGCAAAAAGCCCTTAATGCGCCGTTTGGAACCTCCGAGCGTTTTCTTTAGGTAGTGACCGATATAAAGCAGCAGTAAGCTATTGATGAACAGATCACCAAGCGATGGAAACAAAAAGGAGGAGGCGTATAACGATGGATTGAAAACCTGCAAACCCGAAAAAACATGCGGGTAACTCAGTGTAATGAGCCTGATCAGGAAAAGGGTTGCAGGAAACAGTAGCACAGCGAGTCGCACGGGCATTTTCCGACTGAAGAGGATTGGACATGTGCGTAGAAAGAGCCACAGTCCGGCAATTACCATCAGCAGGTTAAACCATCGAAGTTGCTCGGGCAAGGGTGCGTGCTGGTGGATGTGGAAAACCGTTTCGGTTCCCACCTGAACAGGTACAGAATTTACGCGCGGACTCAAACTTAAAAAGTAAACCGGGGGCAGGGCAAAATCGGGGGCGAATTCATCCTGCAGGTGATCGTTGTTATATGGGTAGGACGACTTGATCAGGAACAGCGCATAATATTCGCGTCCGTCCTTCACCACTTTCCGCAAACCATACCAGCCGTTGTCAAGTTGCAGGTATTGCTCATCCGGAATTCCCGGGCCAAAAAGGTAATCAAAAGCCACGCGGTTGTCCGACCAGAAAACCAATTCGTCATTTTCATATACTGCGAGCAAAATGCCCGTTTTGTCAAACAGACCCGCGTAATAATCCGAGTATTGAACAGCTGTTGGGTGTACACCCCATTCACTGAACCTGGCGCTTAGCAGCGAAATTTCGTTTCGCGTTTCGGAACTTTTTTGCTGAAGCACACCTGAAACATGCTGTGCAACTGCCTCCAAACTTCGCTCCTTGCCAAAGGGAAGCCCTACCCACCAACCTAAGCTCATGAGCAGCAGCCCTATTATTCCAACCACAAGTGAATCTCTCACGCGCTAATTTTCAAGTGCCGACTAAGGTAAAGAATTTAGGTGGTGGGGCGTGAAGAGGAAGAAAACTGCATAGCCCCCAAATATGAACCGACCGCTCGGTTCATATCCGATAAAGTGAATCATGCTTTTTGCGCTTTCTGTGATGCGCGCAAAAAGCTGATTTTCTAATCGGGGTTACCCCAACTAATTCAAGTAATTTGCTGCTTAACACTCCTCCTATTGAATAAGTTGGGGTAAACTTCTCGCCCACTCGGGGAACAAAACAAAAAGTCCCCGAAGAAATAAGCTTCAGGGACCTCATTGCTGGTGCTATTCGAGATCTTTTGCTCCCCCTCCTGGGCTTACCGGCACCGACGCCCTAACTCGTCACTCGAAGGGCCTCTGGGCCGGCATAGACTTCTCGCCCACTCGGGGAACAAAACAAAAAGTCCCCGAAGAAATAAGCTTCAGGGACCTCATTGCTGGTGCTATTCGAGATCTTTTGCTCCCCCTCCTGGGCTCGAACCAGGGACCCTCTGATTAACAGTCAGATGCTCTAACCAACTGAGCTAAGGAGGAATAAAATAGTGCTCCGTAGAGCGGGCACAAAAATAAATCTTTGAACGAAACTACACAACATACTTACCCGAAAAAAATAACTAATCGTGCTATGCGCTTTTCAACCAGCATGAACCGCTATCTTTGCAACAAACAACAGCCCATGAATCTCGTAAGTGTTGGCACTGTAGCCTTCGATTCCATTGAAACGCCATTCGGCAAACAAGAGCGCGTCATTGGCGGAGCCGCCACCTATATAAGCATCGCCGCATCCTATTACATTCAGCAATCAGGCTTGGTTTCTGTTATTGGTGACGATTTTCCGAAGGAGGTACTGCAAGAAATGGAGAAGCGCGGCATCAACCAGGAAGGCCTCCAGGTTAAACAAGGCGAGAAATCCTTCTTCTGGTCGGGCAAGTACCACTACGACATGAATGCGCGCGATACGCTCGACACCCAGCTCAACGTATTGGCCGATTTTAAGCCGGTGGTGCCTGAATCATACCAGGGCTGCGACTTCTTGATGCTTGGCAACCTCGACCCTGCGGTTCAGCTTTCGGTACTTGAGCAACTGCGCGAGCGTCCGCGGCTTGTGGTGCTCGACACCATGAATTTCTGGATGGACATTGCGCTCGATAAACTGAACGAAGTGCTGAAAAAAGTGGATGTGCTCACCATCAACGACGAAGAGGCGCGCCAACTATCCAATGAATATTCGCTGGTGAAGGCCGCCCGAAAGATTATGGAAATGGGGCCTCGCTACCTGATTATCAAAAAAGGAGAACACGGTGCGCTACTGTTTCATGAAGACCGCGCCTTTTTTGCCCCAGCACTCCCGCTCGAAGAGGTTGTGGATCCCACCGGAGCAGGCGATACCTTTGCCGGCGGTTTTATCGGCTACCTCGCCGGAGCGCGAAACATCTCTTTCGACAATATGAAGCGTGCCATCGTGGTGGGCTCGGCCATGGCGTCCTTTACCTGCGAAAAATTCGGCCCCGAGCGCTTGCTTGAACTGGACCGCGAAACCATTGACCGCCGCGTTCAGGAGTTTGTAGATCTCGTTGATTTCGACATCGAGCTGGTAGGCGCCTGACAAACCATACCATGCACCAAAACAGAACAGCCGGCTAACACGCAACCGGCTGCTCTATGCAAGCTGTGAGCTTTTAAAGGTTTACAATTGAATGTCCGTAAACGGACAGTCCAAAAATCGCGAATACGATTTGAAATTCCAAACGCGCAAGGGGTCCTATTTGTTGTTAAAGGCCGTCATGGTTTGCGCAAGCCCCAAAGTTCCAAATGCCAGGATTGCATTCGATGCCTGCTTACATCTCTCAGGCAGTGCGGCTTTTTCATCTTCACTCCACGCACTGAGCACATAATTTACCTGCTGACCACGGCCAAATTCGCTGCCAATTCCAAACCTGAGCCGTGCGTATTGCTGGGTGCCCAAAATCTGGTTGATGTTTTTGAGTCCGTTATGGCCCCCGTCGCTACCCTTCCCACGCAGGCGAATGGTTCCGAATGGCAGGGCAAGGTCGTCGGTCACCACAAGCAAACGATCGAGCGGAATTTTCTCTTGTTGCATCCAGTAGCTTACGGCCTTTCCGCTCAGGTTCATATAGGTGGATGGTTTGAGCAGGATGTAAATACGGCCCCGGTGCTTCAAGGTAGCTACATCACCGTATCGCCCCGCGCGGAAGGCTGTTTCGCCTGTTAAAAAAGAAGTGCCGGACTCCCTCACGAGGGTGTCCAGCACTTTGAATCCAATGTTGTGCCGGGTGTTTTCGTATTCCGGCCCAATATTACCTAAACCTGCTATCAGGAATTTCATGCAGCAGGGCAACCGTTTTATTCGGCAGCGGCCTCAGGTTTGGCTTCCGCGCCTTCGGCAGCAGCAGCTTCTCCTTCACCACCTTCCTCTTCGTCCTCATCACCGGTATCCACCGCACCACGTGCAGTTTTAATAGACACCACCACGGCTTCTGGATCGTGTAGCAGAGCAAGCTCACCTACGTTCAAATCTTTGACACGGATTTTCTGTCCGATACGAAGTTTGGTAATGTCCAGCTCAATGGCCTCGGGAAACTGAGGCGGAAAACCTTTTACGTTGAGTTTGCGGAAAAGCACAAACAAACGCCCCCCGTTCCGAACTCCGATAGCAGAGCCGGAAACGCGCAACGGCAGCTGAATCTTTACCTCTTTGTCGTTGAAAAGCTGGATAAAATCAACGTGGATAATTCTGTCGGTTACAGGGTGAAACTGCACCTCTTTAATCAGGGCGTCGAAAGACGTTCCGTCGATGTCGAGTGCAATTCGGTGTACGTTCGGAGTAATTACCAGCTTGCTCATTTGGTTGTAGTCCACGTGAAAGTGAACCTGCTTTTCGCCTCCGTACAGCACACAAGGTACCCTATCCTGGTTGCGAAGCGCCTTAGCATCTGTACTCCCTACGCCCTCTCTTGGAGAGCCGCTCAATGATACTTGCTTCATTTTATTTGATTTAGATTAAGAAATTACAAAGTGTGAACTAATGCTTTCGTACTGAACCACACCGCGAATCACCTCAGCAAACAGCGGTGCCGCGCTCAGTACTTTGATCTTGGGATGCGCATGTCTGAGCGGAATGGTATCGGTAACAATAAGCTCTGCGAGGTTAGACTGGTCCAGACGTTCGTATGCCGGACCCGATAACACGGGGTGCGTACACATAGCTCTCACGCTCAACGCGCCCTTATCCAGCATCATATCGGCAGCCTTGGTGAGGGTGCCGGCTGTATCAACGATGTCGTCAACCAACATCACGTGGCGGTCTTTAACGTCACCTATTACAGTCATGCTATCTACCTGATTGGCAACTTTTCGCTGCTTGTAACAAATAGCCATTTCCAGGTTAAAATGCTTGGCGTATGCGTTGGCCCTTTTGGTTCCACCGGTGTCGGGGGCCGCCATAATCAGGTTTTCGCGGTCTATGGATTCCAGGTACTTCACAAAAATAGACGAAGCAAATAGGTGGTCCACCGGAACTTCAAAAAACCCCTGAATCTGGTCAGCGTGGAGGTCCATCGTAACCACCCGGGTAACGCCCGCTGCAGTGAGCAAATTGGCAATCATTTTTGAACCGATGGCTACGCGAGGTTTGTCTTTTCGGTCCTGACGGGCATATCCAAAGTAAGGAATCACCGCTACAATTCTCCGGGCCGAAGCGCGTTTGGCAGCATCTATCAGCAGCAACAATTCCAACAGATTGTCGGCCGGAGGCATGGTGCTCTGAATGATGAACACATCCTTACCGCGAATGCTCTCCTCGTATGACGGCTGAAATTCGCCGTCGCTGAATTCAGAAACAATCACGTTTCCGAGCTGTACACCAAACTGCGCGGCTATTTGAGAAGCCAAATGTTGCGATGTGCGCCCTGAGAATATTTTTACTGAATCCAGCACGGGTCCTGTTAAGAGGGGTGCAAATGTAGGAAATTGGTTTTGCGAAACAAAGTAGCATTTCAATGTTTTCGTGTGGATGTTGTGGCATCCCGAACAAATGAATAAATTTGCAGCCCACTTCACTATGCCTGGGTGGCGGAATTGGTAGACGCGCACGACTCAAACTCGTGTTCTTCGGAGTGTGGGTTCGATTCCCACCCCAGGTACAAAGGCCTCCGATAAGGGGCCTTTTTTCGTTTCTTTGAAACACATACAAGATGGAAGAAGGCTTTGTAAAATACAGCGACTCCGCCAAACAGGAACGCTACGACCGCGCTTACCTGCGTATGGCGAAGCAGTGGGCTACGCTCTCGCATTGCCAGCGCAAACAAGTAGGCTCGCTCATTGTAAAAGAGGGGATGATTATTTCTGATGGCTACAACGGCACGCCCACCGGTTTCGAAAACGATTGCGAAGATGACAACGGCAATACCAAGTGGTACGTGCTGCACGCCGAAGCCAATGCCATCACCAAGGTTGCACGCTCAACCAACGACGCACGCAATGCAACACTATACCTTACGTTATCTCCCTGCAAGGAATGCAGCAAATTGATTCATCAGATTGGCATCAAGCGATTGGTTTTCATAGAGAGGTACAAAGACGATGCAGGTCTCAACTTTCTGCGTCAGGCCGGTGTTGAAGTAGTGCAAATACAAAACCCCTGAAAAGGAGGATGAAAAAAACCTGGATTTTACTCCCCTTACTACTGGCCATCGCGCTAAGCGCCGGAATATACATCGGTGCAGATATGTCGCGCTTTGGTGCCGAAGCGCCTGCATTCACCCGAATGGTGAACCACAGCAGCAACAAAATCACGCAGATTATCAACTTTATTGAGCGGCACTACGTGGATACAGTGGATAAAGCCGGACTGATTGATTTCAGTATCCAGGAAATGTTGCAGCACCTCGACCCACATTCGTACTACATTTCAGCGCGCGAGCTTCGTCAATACACTGAACCGCTGGAAGGTAACTTCGACGGAATTGGCGTAGAATTTACCATTCAAAACGACACGGTTTTTGTAGTTACGCCGTTGGAAGGTGGCCCCTCTGAAGCCCTGGGCATACGTTCGGGCGACCGCATCGTTACCGTGGACGGCGAAAACATTGCCGGCATCGGCGTTACCAACCGCGATGTGATGACCACCCTGCGCGGCGAAAGCGGCACCCGGGTTCACATTCAAATTAAACGCCGGGGAACTCCCGGTTTGCTGGACTTTACCATCACCCGCGGCAAGATTCCTATATACAGCGTGGCAGTGTCGTATATGCTGGATGATGCCACTGGCTACATTCGTGTTACGCGTTTTGCCAAAACCACGCATCAGGAATTTATGGAAGGAGTTGCGAAACTCAAAATGAGCGGAATGGAGCAACTTATCATCGACCTGCGCGGAAATGGTGGCGGCTACCTGAACACCGCCATCGCAATGTGCGAAGAACTGCTTCCGGCCAAAGAGCTGATTGTGTACACCGAAGGTCGTGCGCAGCCACGCAAAACCTATGAAACCCGCCGCAGCGGAAGTCTTACAAATTTGCCCATTGTGGTAATGATTGATCAAGGCTCGGCATCGGCCAGTGAAATTTTGGCGGGAGCAGTGCAGGACAATGATCGCGGTTTAATTGTAGGTCGCCGCTCGTTCGGAAAAGGACTGGTGCAGGAGCACTACGAGTTTCCGGATAGTTCAGCGATTCGCCTTACAGTGGCCCGCTACTACACCCCATCGGGCAGGAGCATTCAGCGTCCCTACGGAAACGGAATTGATTACGAAGCAGATATATACTCAAGATATGAAACCGGTGAACTATACGATTCAACCAAAATCAACTACCCCGATTCGCTGGTGTATCTTACGCGTGCAGGCCGAAGGGTATTTGGCGGCGGTGGTATTGTGCCTGATTTGTACGTGGCCATTGACACGGTGGGAGCATCGGATTATTTTACGGAGTTGAGTTATCGCGGAATCCTCAACGACTTTGCCTTTGAGTACGCTGATAGCCATCGCGACAGACTACTGGCTGCGGGTTCGGTGGAGGAGTTTGTGAAAAGCTTTGTGGTGAATCCGCGAATGCTGCAAGACCTCTATCACTTTGCCGATGGTCGTGGACTAAAAGCCGACCCCACGGATATTCACATTTCTGAATCGTACATTGCCCTTCGGCTCAAGGCCCTGATTGCCCGTAATATCTGGGGTAACGACGGGTATTATCCCATTATTGCAGAAGACGACCGCATGTTGCAGGTGGCGCGGGGAGCTTTCGAGAAAGGAAAAACTATTCTACCGTAACCGACTTGGCCAGGTTTCTGGGCTGATCAACGTTACAACCCCGCATCACAGCAACGTGGTACGAAAGCAGTTGCAAAGGAATCACCGAAATCAGACCCATCAATACCTCGTCCACTTCCGGAATTTCGATGGTGTGGTCGGCAAGGGCTTTCACTTGTTCATCTCCCTCGGTTACAATGGCAATCACTTTGCCTTTTCGCGCCTTTACTTCCTGCACGTTGCTCACAATTTTGTCGTACGACGCACCTTGAGTGGCAATCACTACCACGGGCATATTCTCGTCAATCAGCGCAATGGGGCCGTGTTTCATTTCGGCGGCGGGATAACCCTCGGCGTGGATGTACGAAATCTCCTTCAACTTGAGCGCGCCCTCCAGGGCCACCGGAAAGTTAATTCCACGACCTAGATAGAGGGCATTGGTGGCATTCTTGTAATAGTCGGCGATGTATTGAATCTGGTCATCCAGTTGAAGCACTTTCTCAATCTTCTCAGGGATGGCGTCCAGCTCAATCAGCAAACGCTGAAAACGTGAATGGGGAATGGTTCCTTTACCCTGCGCAACCGACAAAGCCATCAGCGTAAGCACAGTAACCTGTGCGGTAAAGGCTTTGGTAGAGGCCACACCAATCTCCGGCCCTGCGTGCGTATAGGAGCCCGCGTGAGTTGTGCGCGGAATGGTAGAGCCAATAACGTTGCAAATACCAATAATGGTAGCTCCGCGTTGTTTGGCCATTTCAATCGCGGCCAAAGTATCGGCGGTTTCTCCCGATTGCGAAATGGCAATCACCACATCATCTTCCGAAATAATCGGGTTTCGGTAGCGAAACTCAGAGGCGTATTCCACCTCAACCGGAATGCGCGCAAGGTCTTCGAACAGGTACTCCCCTACCAAGCCGGCGTGCCATGATGTACCGCAAGCCACAATGATGATGCGCTTGGCCTGAAAAAGCCTTTGCTCATACTCGCGTATTCCGCCGAGAGCCACTATTCCTTTGTTTACATTCAGTCTGCCACGCATACTGTCGCGCACGGAGCGGGGCTGCTCGTAGATTTCCTTCAGCATAAAATGCTCGTAACCGCCTTTTTCCAGGGCTTCGAGCTGCATTTCCAACTCCTGAATGTAGGGGGTTTTCTCCTGGTTTTTGATGTTCCGCAATTGCAGCCCTGTCTCGCGATCAACAATGGCAATTTCTTCATCTTCGAGGTACACTACATTTTTGGTGTGCTCAATAATCGGTGTAGCATCGGAGGCAATGAAATACTCTCCTTGCTGCTTACCAATACCTATTACCAGCGGGCTTCCTTTCTTGGCGGCGATGAGTTGATCGGGGTTCTCGCGCGACATGACTACAATGGCATAGGCTCCCACCACTTCATTGAGTGCTTTGCGCACGGCCTCAAACAAGGAAATGTCCTTCTCGTTTCGCTTAATGTCGTCCACGAGGTGAATCAATACCTCGGTGTCGGTGTCGCTCTGAAACACATGGCCTCGCTGGATGAGCCCCTTCTTGAGGGTGTCAAAATTTTCGATGATTCCATTGTGGATAATCACCATTTCATTGTTAGCCGTGGCATGCGGGTGCGCGTTCTCGTCGTTGGGCGGTCCATGGGTAGCCCAACGTGTATGACCAATTCCAATGTTTCCGATGAGCGGATTTTCATCCACCCGATGTTGCAGATTGCTGACCTTGCCTTTGCATTTTACCAGATGGATCTGCTCGCTGTCGTGAACGGCAATACCGGCGCTGTCGTAACCCCGGTACTCTAGACGTTGAAGGCCTTTCAGCAGAATCGGAGCTGCCTTCTGTTCACCAATATATCCTACAATTCCGCACATAAATCAGTTAATATTTGGTGTAGTGAATAACCAGCCGCATAGGCCTGTCGGGATGTTGAGGTCCGTTAAGAATCACACGATTGGCAGAACTTCCGGCGCGGTCCGGCACCAGCTCAATGGCAGTGTTCTCGCGCGACCCAAATGCCACCTGTGTAGCCCAACGGGTAATATTAACGCGGTATTGGCTGTTGATTACATCCAAAAATCCTCCAAAGTGTGAGTCACCTTCAAAAATGTCGGGAAGCAGAAAAGCCGTGTTCTCCTCTACGTTTCGCCCCACAGCAAACAGTCGGTTGGGTGGCGCAAAGGCGTGGTCGGCCTGAAAAGGAATAATCAACTCCGCATTATTGATGGCAAGGGTATCATTGCGAATGCTACCCAGGTGTGGGAAAAAGACACGCGTTTTAAGTCCGGCAGCTGCCCGCACAAATGTTTTTTGCCCACCTGAACTATGATCACCGTCCAATTGCGCCTGAATTTCGGGCATGGCCGTACTAAAATCGTGCACACTGCGGGTGTAGTACACGGCATTGGTGTTGATCAACAGATCGTACTCGCGGGTTTCATACTGCCCCTGATCGATGCCGTCGCGGTTGTAGAGGCGGTAGTACAGGGTTACTTTTGAAATCGGACTCAACAGGTTAAAGTAATGTACACCACCATTGCCCGGAGAAATGAACTGATCTGCTACAGTAACATAGAGCCCCTTGAAAAAAGCCGGAAAACCCTGTGTGCTCAAGTCATTGGTGCCAACCGCATTAAAAATACGTGTACCAATTTCAGGGTCAATTTTGATGCGCAGTTGGGGTGGCAGCGTATCCTGACCAACCACTACATTCACTCCCGGGCCGGGTCGCTGAATTTTGCTTTCGGGTTGAACGAGGTCATTTTCCTTTACCTGGAGTACGCGGTTGCTGTAGTACAAGGTATCGGCAAACAACTGTTCATCCAGTTCATACACCTTGTATTCCTGCGGGAAATTATTACCCCACTGTTCATTGGAATAAGACAGAGCAAGTACCACTGAATCAATCTGCACCGTTTCGGATGCTACGCCGGATGTGAAAACAGGTTGATTGGTAGCCAATCGCAGTTGCGTGTAGAACCCTGAAACAAGCCTCCCGAATTTCGGGTCGTGGTGATTGCCGAGCAACACTGCGTCAAGTCCGTCGGCGCGAATACTATCATCCGGAACCGTGTAGGTTTCTATGGTCAGGGTATCTACGCGGTGTATGCCCAACAGCAATTCCGGGGGCAGTACTCCTTTGCCAATTCCATCTTCCTTGTCGCATGCCACAACAGGGAGCAAAAATAAAGCGGCCAATAGCGGCCGCATTATTCGTTGCAGGTTTAATTTCACGGACATTTGCTATTCAACCAATACTCCGCTCTCTTCGAGCACCCGGTCGTAGAACTCGGAGCACGCAGCCACCAAAGCATCGCTTTCGGTGTGTGCAAGCACGGGTTTGCTGAGAGAATTCACGTAATCTTCCAGTTCGCCCTGAAGGCTTGAAGTTCCTTTCACCACGCCATCGCTGTGATCAATAGCAAATCGGGTGAGGTTTTCGTGTGTAGGTTCGTTAAGCAGTGACAGGTCTTCGGGGGCAAATCCCTCCTGACGCAATTTATCCACCATTCCCTTCTCGAGTGTTCCTTCAAAGCCACTTCCATAGGCAGAGAAAACCACTTTCGAATCGCTGAAATGCGGGTCTTCGTTGATGATTTTCTTGAGGTATGCAGGCATGATGGCAGTCATCCAGCCGTGGCAGTGGATGATATCGGGTGCCCAACCAAGTTTCTTCACAGTTTCAATAACGCCGCGCACAAAAAAGATGGAGCGCTCGTCGTTGTCGTTGAAAAACTTTCCTTTAGAATCGCAGTGTACGGCCTTGCGCTGAAAGAAGTCTTCGTTGTCAATAAAGTACACCTGCATGCGTGCTGAGGGAATGGAGGCTACTTTCAAAATCAGCGGGTGGTCGTTGTCGTTGATGATCAGGTTCATACCTGAAAGGCGGATAACTTCGTGCAGCTGGTGACGACGCTCATTGATGCAACCGTAGCGCGGCATAAAGACGCGGATTTCACGGCCTTTTTCCTGCATTCCCTGGGGAAGCATGCGCGATACTGTTGAGATTTCGTTGGCTTCCAGGTACGGAGTTATCTCCTGCGATACATAAAGAACTTTCGTTTTTGCCATAAGTGCTCGGGATTTAATAAGGCTACAAAATTACGACATTTTCGGTGGATATTCAAGGAATCACCTTAGCTTTGTTCGCTTCATTTGCGAGAAAGCCTCCTGTTTACGTGGATATTTTCAATCGGGTATCAGACATCCGCAGTGCACTTTTGCACGCCAAACAAGGCAACAAGACCGTTGCTCTGGTGCCTACGATGGGTGCCTTGCACGACGGTCACCGGTCGTTGATGCAGGCAGCCCTCACACGCGCAGACATTTTGGTAGCCAGTGTTTTTGTGAACCCCACGCAGTTCAACGAAGCCGACGATTTTAACAACTACCCCCGAAACCTTGAGGCTGATATGACGGTGCTGGCCGACGCCGGTTGCGACATAGCCTTTACGCCTACGGTAGAAGAGATATATCCTGAACCCGACCAAACCACCTACGATTTTGGCGAACTAGAAACCCGCTACGAGGGGGCGTTCCGACCGGGGCACTTCAAAGGTGTGGCCATGGTGGTGCGGCGCCTGTTCAACATCATTGAGCCTGATCTTGCTTTTTTTGGCGAAAAGGATTTCCAACAGGTGATGGTCATTCGCCAACTGGTGCGGCAATTCAATATTCCGGTTGAGATTGTAACCGTACCCACCCTTCGCGAACCCGATGGATTGGCCATGAGTTCGCGAAATGTGCGACTCAGCGATGCAGAGAGAAACCGTGCCAATGCCATTTATAAGGCTCTGCTTCGAGCCCAAGAACTGGCTCCTTCCGAATCGCCCGAACAAATCCGCCATCTGGCGATGGAGCTACTGGAACAAAACGGCATGCAGCCTGAGTATTTTGACATCGCCCATCCCGAAACGCTCCGACCCATTCGCGATTTTAATGGTGCACCGCACGCTGTAGCCCTGGTTGCCGCGCGCCTCGGTAATGTGCGCCTAATTGATAACCTGCAACTGTTTTGAGCAAAGCAACTTCATCGCACCGCTGGACCAACTGGATCAAATTTGCCGTACCCGCCGGAGTGGGAATTTTGTTGTGCGTGCTGATTTACCGGCAACTGGGCCCCGAAGAGAAAAAAGACCTCTTTAATGCGCTGCGCTACGCGCGCTATGAGTGGTTTGCGCTGGCTATTGCGTTGGGCGCGCTGAGCCACGCCAGCAGGGCGTATCGTTGGAAATACCTGCTGCAACCTTTGGGAAAAACACCTCAGTTTAAGCACAGTTTTTACGCAGTGATGGTGGGCTACCTGATGAACATGGTGCTGCCACGAGCGGGTGAGGCGAGCCGCGCACTTGCCTTGTCGCGCAGTGAGGGCATTGCCTTTGAGCGCACCTTCGGAACCATCTTTGCCGAGCGAGTAATAGATATGTTTGTGCTGCTGGGCATTACCGCATTAACCTTTTACCTTCAATTTGAACTGCTCGGCGAGCACCTGGACACCTTGCAGGGCGGCCTCAAAGCCAAACTCGGTTTGCTGTTTTGGGTGGGAGCCGCGTTCGGAATCTTCATGGTATGGTTGCTTTTTCGCTTCGGAAGGAGATCGCGGTTCGCTATTGTGCGCAAGCTCTACCTGCTGGCACTGGGATTTTATGCCGGACTCAAAACCATTTTCACCATGCGCAACAAAGGGTGGTTTATTTTTCACACCTTGCTAATATGGAGCCTGTACATCGCCATGTATTGGGTGTGCTTTTTCACGCTACCCGAAACATCCAACGTGTCGGTAAACGGCGTTTTTGCCGGATTTGTGCTCGGTAGTTTTGCCATAGTTCTCTTTCCCGGCGGTATTGGCGCCTACCCGGTGGCCGTGCAAAAGGCATTGATGCTCTACGGCGTTGCAGGGGCCTTTGGCTTTGCCCTTGGGTGGATTATGTGGTTTTCGCAGTCGCTGATGATTGTATCTTTGGGGCTGGTATCGCTCTACCTCACACCCAAAACACGCACAGCCAAAAGCAGATAGCATGCACAGGTCTATCGCAAAAAAAATACTCGATTTCGATTCGCTGCTTGAGCGCGTTGACCAATGGCGCACCCTTCACAAGCGTGTGGTGTTCACCAATGGTGTGTTTGATTTGCTTCACCCGGGTCACGCAGATTACCTTGCCCGTGCAGCTGAATGCGGCGACAAACTGGTGGTGGGCATCAACTCCGATGCCTCAGTGCAACGCCTTCAGAAAGGTCCTGAACGCCCCATCGTGCCCTGCGCGGCCCGCATGGCATTGGTGGCGGCGCTGGCCTCGGTTGATGCAGTGTGTGCTTTTGATGAAGACACCCCCATCCGCCTTATCGAGGCTTTGCGACCCGATATATTGGTAAAGGGCGGCGATTACGACCCGCATTGCACCGACCCATCATCGCCCCGCTTCCTGGTTGGCTCAGACGTGGTGCGAAACAACGGTGGCGACGTACTGACCATACCTTTATTGGACGGCTACTCCAGCACCGGTATCATCCGGAAAATCAAACAGCATGGCTAAGGTAAAAACAGCGTTTTTTTGTAGCTCGTGCGGATATGAGTCGCCTAAATGGTTGGGAAAATGTCCGGGTTGCGGATCGTGGAATACGATGGTTGAGGAACTGCTCCAACCCAAAAGTGCCCCGTTGGCCGGTATTGCAAAGGCGGCCCGAAAACCCGTTCAATTGGGTCGGGATACTGTGCAGGATGTGCCGCGCATTCAGTTGCCCGGCGTGGAGTTGAACCGCGTGCTGGGCGGTGGCCTGATGCCGGGAGCGGTTACGCTGATCGGCGGCGAGCCCGGAATCGGAAAATCAACCCTGATGCTCCAGGTGGCGCTCGACTCCCAGCGCAAGGTGTTGTATGTGTCGGGTGAGGAGAGCGAAATGCAGATTCAACAGCGCGCCAAACGCATTGGCATTCAAAACGAGCAGTGTTACATACTGGCCGAAACGCTGACCCAAAACATTCTGGAAGTCATTGAAGAAATGCAACCGGAGGTGGTGATTATTGACTCGGTACAGACGCTGCATTCACGGCTGATAGAGTCGTCGGCAGGCAGCGTGTCGCAAATACGCCAGTGTACCGCCGAGCTGATTGCCATTGCCAAGGAACTGGATTTACCGCTCTTTTTGGTGGGGCACATCACCAAAGACGGCAACATTGCCGGGCCGAAAGTGCTGGAGCACATGGTAGATACCGTGTTGCAGTTTGAGGGCGACCGTCATTTTGTGTACCGCATGTTGCGCTCGGTAAAGAACCGCTTTGGCTCCACGCACGAGCTGGGCATTTTTGAAATGACGCCCGGCGGTTTGCGCGAGGTGCACAATCCCTCAGAGATACTCATTGGCCAGCACGATGATGGATTGAGTGGTACTACCGTGGCGGCCACGGTTGAAGGAGCGCGCCCCCTGCTGATAGAGGTACAGGCCCTGGTAAGCACGGCTGCCTTTGGAACGCCGCAGCGCTCAGCCACCGGTTTTGACACACGACGCCTCAACATGTTGCTGGCCGTGCTCGAAAAGCGCTGTGGGTTTAAACTTGCCATGAAAGATGTGTTTGTAAACATTGCCGGCGGCCTTCGGGTGGAGGACCCTGCGCTCGACCTTGCCATTGTGGCCGCGGTACTGTCTTCCAACAGCAATATCGAGGTGCCGCGTAAAATTTGCTTGGCGGCCGAAGTAGGGCTCACCGGCGAGGTACGCACCGTAAGTCGGCTGGATCAGCGTATTGCCGAAGCGGGCAAACTGGGCTTTGAGCAGATTATCGTATCGCGCCACCACAAGGCTACGCTCGCCAAAACCGATATTCAGGTGGTAGAAGTAGGCCGGGTGGATGAGGTTTTTAGGTTGTTGTTTGGTTAATTTTTGACTGTTTTAGGCTGTATTGATTAACTCGGTTAAGATAGCAGTAAGCGCTGCCTCCTATATTCAGCCAGTTTTTACCCCTACTCCTGCACCACCACCTTTTTTACCACGGGCGTGTGGCCGGGGGTGTTAAGGTGCAGCAGGTACATGCCGGCAGGGCCAAAGCGGCGGGCATCCAATATGTGGGATTCATGTGCGTTTTGCAACACCTCGCTGTACACCTGTTGCCCGGCCAGGTTATAGACCTTCAGCTCACTGCCGGGCAGTAGGGCGCTGCCGCTGAGGGTGAGGTGCGCGGCGGTCGGGTTGGGGTGGATTTTAAAGTTACTTAAGTTAGAATGTTTCGCTGTGCTCACATTAACCTCCGAAGCATTGGTCATTTTGATAATTCTACCATTATTAGTAGGCATATAACATGTATCGGAATCTACACATGAAATGGAAAGAGCAAGCCCTCCTATGCCATCATTAAGAGAGTATTCGAAGGTATCCCAATTTTCACCCCCGTCAACCGTCCACCACATGTTATGAACGTCTATAGTTGTGTTCGCTAGCCCTAAAGCAAAACCCACCATTCTGCTAGGAAAGCATAGTCCTCGTACGAAAGTGCAACTATAGTATTGGCTGTCCCAGCTAACTCCAGCATCGCTCGTACTTAAAAAGTAAAAATTACTCCCACAGTTTGCTTCGAATTCGCGGATTACCGCGATACCAGTATCCCTATCAAAGAAATACATATCCCGTGGGTCACCTATACCCTCCAGAAAACCAACCTCCTCCCAATATTGCCCCATATTATTTGACCTATACAAAGGAGCCTCATTTCCATACCCTAATGAATATACGGTTGAGTCATTAACCACCTGTATTCGCGCTCGACCGTACACAGAACCTTCGTCTTCTACATTCATCCAAGTTTCGCCACCATTATAGGTGTAGAGGTAAGCAAAGCCAGGCCCATTCGCTGTACCTACAAAACCTGTATCTTGGTTGGCAAAGGCTACGGTTCTGAGTTGGAAAGCAGGAGAAATAACGTTTGTGTTCTGATAAATCCAATTTTCTCCAGCGTCTGAGGTTTTCATTATTGTCGCTCCCTCACCAACAGCATATCCCAAGCTATCGTTTACAAAGGTAATTTGGAAGAGGTTGTGAAGAACTTCCGTTTTAGACCAGCTTTCACCGTAATCGGTTGATTTAATAATTGACCCGGTGCCCCAACCATAGCCTCCAACTGCAACTATAGTGCTGTCATTCTGTATGTAAGCGTGTCTTAGAGGGTGTGAAACGTTGGTAAGGTCGCTTCCAATTACCTGAAAAACCTGCCCATGACCATCTATTTGTAAATAGATCAGGACGGATAACATCAATGTACGCCAAAACACCTTCATGAATTAGAGCTTTATGAATTTGGCAAAGTACCTGTTTTCTTCATGTTGTAAAGACAATATGTACGTGCCCGAAGGTAAACCCGAGGTGTCAATATGGTTTTGACTGCTGTGTCCCAACTGCTTTTGAAAAACCAGCCGACCGTCAATGGAGTATATATTCAACTGGCCTGTATCTGTATTCAGCAAGTCAAGGTCAATCATAAACTGGCCGTTGTTTGGGTTGGGATAGACTTTGAGCTGGGCTGACTCTCGCGGCTGCCGCGGCGCGCTTAATGCGCCCTCAGTGGCGTTGGTCATTTTGACAATGTTGCCACAATTGGTGGGCATGTAGCATGTATCAGCATCCACGCATGCTATGGCCATAGCTATACAGCCCGAGCTTGCATTTTCTCCAACGGGATATTCAAACTCATGCCAGCTCTCGCCCCCATCAAATGTGCGCCACATGAACCTGGTACCACTTGCAGAAATGGCACCAGTGGCATACCCTACATTTCTAGAAGGAAAAGAGAGATTACTGAAGTAGGAACAAGGGAAATATTGACTTGTCCAGGTAATTCCTGCATCCACCGTTTTAGCCAAATAGTGATTGTTCCCGCAGTTCATGTCGAATTGGCGCATTAACACCAGGCCTGTGTCCCTGTCGAAAAAATGCAAATCCCATGCGCCTCCTGAGTCCTCTGGCATTAGAATTGCACCCCAACTTTGCCCTAAGTTGTCTGATCTGTATATCTGTGGCCCAAAACCTGCAGAATATACCGTAGAATCGTCCACTACTTGAATTTTGCCACGACCATAAACAGCACCTGCTTCAGCATTCTGCCAGGTCTCTCCACCATCATAAGTGTACAGAAAAGCAAATCCGGGCCCGTTGGCGGGCCCTACAAACCCTACGTTCTCATCGGCAAAGGCCACGGCTCTGTTTTGGAAAGCAGGCGAAATGATGCTGGTGTTCTGGTAAACCCAACTCTCACCGCCATCAACGGTTTTCATCACCGTCGCTCCTTCACCAACGGCATACCCCACGCTGTCATTTACAAATGTGGATTGAAACAAGTTATGGAGTACGTCGGTTTTGACCCAGCTTTGGCCGTAATCAGTAGATTTAATAATACTTCCGGAACCCCATCCATGCCCTCCTAAAGCTATTATGGTACTGTCATTCAATACAACAGCATGTCGTAATCCGTGCGTGACTGTTGTTACTTCTTTATAAATTATCTCAAAATCTTGACAGTAACCGATCACAGGTATATATCCAGCCAAGCACAGAACAAGAATTCTTTTAATAAGCCACATGTTCAGAGCTTTATGAATTTGGCAAAGTACCTGTTTTCTTCATGTTGTAAAGACAATATGTACGTGCCCGAAGGTAAACCCGAGGTGTCAATATGGTTTTGACTGCTGTGTCCCAACTGCCTTTGAAAAACCAGCCGACCGTCAATGGAGTATATACTCAATTGGCCTGGTGCTGTATTCAGCAATTCAAGGTCAATCATAAACTGGCCGTTATTTGGGTTGGGATAGACTTTGAGCTGGGCTGAACCCTCAATCTCGCGAACGCGCACCACAGCTGCCAGTGGCAATAAACTAAACCGAGAAACAAATCCATCGCTTTTCTCTCCTTCATATTCATTGATTAAGTTCAACTGATTTTGAAAATAAGGATTCGCCGATGGGGTATAATTTGACAAGGGAAAGGGCTGAGACGCAGGACCTCCGAAACTAAAAGTTCGCCCTACAAGGAACAATTTTTCTGAGGATGTGGTGGCCAATCCATACCCGTAGTCGAATGAGGCTCCACCAAAAAAACTTCCCCAAACCAAGTTTCGTGAGGGATTCAGTGCAACGATGAATGCGTCAGCTAAACCCTGGTTAGTACTTTGAGAAAACAGCCCTGTTATGCCCCCGGTAGTATTGGTTAGCCATTGAACATTGGTGCTTAAAGTATAACCGGTTATGTAAATTTGATCAGCCCAATCGTATGCAACAGCTAAACAAGCGTCATTATTAGAGCCTCCCAGATATGAGCCGAAAAGGAATGTGCCGTTTTCAGAAAATTCCGCTATAAATCCATCACCATGATGATCAGTGCTTCCGATAGGGGTTTGGCCGTCATCACCTCCGTATGAAGAATTATTTGGCAACGCGTTGAGTAGTGGTAATCCAGAGACGCTTGTAGTAGCACCGACAATACAAACTTTTGAACCATCATTGTTTACAGCTATACCCTCACCCTGGTCTAAATTGTTCCCGCAATACCATGAGGACCAAGCCAAATTATCATCACTTCCGAACTTTGCGATAAAACCATCGCTAAAAACTGACTGTGCATTGGAAATGAAATTGGGGTTCACTCCTATCGTTGGCTCAGTATGCTCAGGGTTTTCGGGTTCAAAACGTGTTGCACCTGTGATGTATTTGTTATTGTTTTGATCAATAGCAATGTCTGTAAGCCTGCAATAAGCTCTATGTCCAAAAGTTGTGGACCAGAGGGGAGTGCCGCTACTGGATAGTTTCAGGATACTACCGGCTTTATTGGTGTAACTATCTGTGCCTGTTTGTGGGTAAATCTGAATATTCAAGCCATTTATTTGACCTATCCAATACCCCACGCAGTATATGTTGTTTTCGTTGTCTACAGCTACTGATGTAAATGTATTGAAGCTAAAAGGTCCGAAAGGCGTTGCCCATTCTCTTATTGAGCCTGTTGAATTGAGCTTTCCTACAAACCCACTACTCCCCACATACGGCTGTAATTCATTTTCAACCGGGAAATCTGAGGAGCTGGTGAAGCCGCACATAATGATTTCATCGTCAGAAGTAATGGCAAGACCATTAATTCGGTCAACGCCTGTACCACCGTAAAAAGTAGCCCATTCGTTGTTCAAAGTTTCATGATCAAACTTGACTATGCACGCGTCCAAGTTTAGCTCATACTCGAATTGCACAACCCCAGGGGTAACTGGAAAATTATCACTTTGGGTCTCTCCACCAATGAATGCATTGCCCATGCCGTCAGTGGCAACAACATTAAATTGCTCCGAGTCTGAACCACCATAAAAGGTGCTCCATTCTAGATTTCCGTTGCTGGAGCTTGAAGTTGAGTAAGTATTGCTTTTTGAAAGGCTGAGAATTAGTGGCTTTGATACGTCATACGAACTTAAACCAAGGACTACATAATTTCCAGACATTGAAAACTCTGGTTTCCAAGAAAGCTGATTGTGCGTACCGTTAGTTGATACCTCTCTGGCAAAATTAGCTTCGTATCCAAATTTTCCAGTTTGTGTATGTACGATTATCGAGTGTGGTGTAACTATTTCAACTGAATCCGCACCTTCGTAATACCATGCTATATCATCTGGTTTGAACTGGGGCTTGCAAACAAGTGAAATGCCCATCCCTGGTTCTTCATTAGTGATGTGCATATCAATATCACGCCAGAGTCCAAATACGACAACTTGTTCATAAGAGTGAATTCTTTTCTCGTCGAAATGAGAAAGGAAATAGCTTTCGTAGTATCGCTTCTGATTAAATGGTACAATTTTCCTCGACTGACTCGGGTTCTTCGGTTTCATGTCAACTCGAACAAGGGTGTCTGTTGCATTGATAGACATTGTTGTGTCTGAGGTGCCATCGAGCAAAAATTGATATACGCTCTCATCAGAATTTCTAAAGACGTAAGAAATCCGGTCTGATAACACATAATTTTTTGGGTAGTCACAGTCATTAATAAACAGTACATCAGAAGCCTCGCTAAAATCAGTAGTTATAAGTTGGCCATTATTTGGTTTTATGTGCTTACTGGAAAGGGATGTTAACGTGGAATAGGGGTTTACAACATTCATTTCCACATACTTCACCGTATAGTACGTCGTAGTCGAGTCATTGATTTCACACTGCCCGGATACCACAATATCTCCGTCATTATCTAGCGCCATATTCGTGG
>REDV01000097.1 GCA_007695365.1 Cryomorphaceae bacterium
TGGCGCTCAGCACCAAAAGCTCCGGATTGCGCGTATCGAGGTCAATCCAGTCTTCGAGGGTCAGTGAATTCTGTGAATTACCGGCGGCATCCTGCGCAAAGCCTACTGTAATGTTAATATCTTCCACTTCAACATTCTGGTCGGTTACGTTGAACCTTGCTTCAAAGGTGGAGTCGTTTACCCACTCGCTGGCAATGAAATTAAAACTAACTGAGTTGGATATTGTTACGTCTGCCGAGAGGCTAACCACAGGATTCTGCAATTGGTTCATGGGCTCGTCATAAGCAATGAGCACCTGAAAGCCAGAGGAGCCTACATCACTATCGGAGATGATTGCCGAAGAAGGCTGCAACTCCGTAACACTCGGCCTTTTGGTATCAATAATAAAAAGGTCATCGTAGGTTGTTTCCATCAGGTTATTACCCGCTAAATCGCGGAAGTTGGACACTGTAAGTACAATATCGAAAAACTCGTTCTCCGGTGGAAGCAGGTTAAAAGCCATCCTGTAGTGATTGCCCTCAGTTCCCTGCCAACCTGTTGATACGTTGTTCAATGTCAGCGATGTTCCCATAGGATTATCGTTGGGGAAGCTGAACGAAGGGGTAAGCGAAGTATTCATGGGCTCATCAAAGTACCAATCGAGAAACAGTGCATTGTTGTTGATTGCCTGGATATTCAGTACAGCATCGTTTACAACGAGGTCGTCCAACAAAGGATTTTTTGTATCAATGCTAAACAAATCCAGCGTTTCAAAAGGCTCCTGCCCGTTTCCTGCCGCATCCAACACACCGAGTACTTGGATACCGATATCCTGAATTTCCTCGTTGTTGTCATTGAATTCAAAATGAGCTTCGAAAGTGGTTGTATTGATCCACTGGCTGTTGGACTCCGAATAGATGAGTGTTTCACTCAAATCAGCCGATGAAATAAATTCAATAACCGGCATCACCCCGGTATCACAAGCCTCATTGACGGTAATTGTTACCACAAAGTTGCCCTGGTTTGCCAACTGGTCGTTCAGAAGCATTTGGTTCAGCGCCACATTGGTTATCACAGGTCGATCTGTATCAATGATAAAGGGGTGCGACGATAAAAACACATTCTGCACGTTACCCATTTCGTTGGTGGCATCGTCAATGCGGATTATGATATTGTCGAGTTTCTCATTTCCGTTGAGGACTTCGTATTGAATTTCGTACATGTTGCTATTCACCCATTCCGCAGAGATAAAGCTGAGGCTGTTTTCCAGTGGGTTGTCTTCCATGTACTCAACAGAAGGAAGCACATTGGTGTCCATTTCCTGGTCATAGGCAATGCTCAATGTAAGAGTAGAGCCAATATCCTCAATGTTGTATACTGGCTGATTGGGGGTGACATTCTCCACTGCGGGACGATCGGTATTAAACAATGAGTTCGCGAAATTCACCGCGTCGGGCCCGATAACCATTCCCATGTACCTCCCGGGAATATCATCCACGGGTGGGTGAATTCCACCCCAGATTCTGGAGAGGCTGCATTGGTCGGACGCATCGCGGTAGGTAGCCCATTGCAGCTTGATGGTTTCACTGGGCCCCACTTCAAACTCAAGAAATTCTTCTTGTTCGGCCACAAATTCGGCCATTCCTCCCGGGAAGTACGCATCGCCCGTAATCATTTCCAGTAACGAAGCAGCTGCACTCGAATAAGTGGAGTGCCCCGACACATATCCTGCAAATGGAGGAGTAACAAACGATGGGCGCTGGTATGGCCACCAGTTTTCACCCAGAACCCATCCTACTCCGGCATAATCAATCGGGTGGGTGGAGAATGAACCAGTGTAAGTAATGTAATCAGGGCCTCGCCAGGTGTACAATTTGATTTTACCTAGGTGTTCGTTGTTGTCGCCAGCCAGTGGATCTCCCTCTTCTACGGTTTCAACATATCCCGGGATAAGCGGCATTCCCGCAGGGTGGTAATTACTTGCCATAGAGTCGGTGCACTGTCCGCGCTCGCACATCCAACGGATGGCAGAAACCGGGCGCAGGTAGTCGTAATATCCTTTTACGCTCCACGCAGAAACAGCAACATCATGCATGGCTCCTCCCAGGGCAAAATACATCTTCACTTCATATTCCAACTTGTCAAGTTCTTCGCCCACACCCATCCATTTATATTCAAAATCAGGATGATCAAACAGCGCACGGTTGATGATCTCATACCAGTGTCCGGGAGGTGTATAGGAGTCGGGGCCATCTGCCCAATACTCTGCCAAAATACGTGCGTAATCAGCGCGCTTTACGATTTGTGCTTCATAAGGCATTCCAGTAGCGGGATTTACCGGGTGCCCTTGACCCGGGTCGCCACCTTCAAAAAAGTTGTAGAAGTCTGCGTACTCTTCCCAACTCTGAGGGTACTGATAATCAACATTCCCCATTCCTCCCGGCGATATATCCCACATAGTTTCGTCATCGGGGTCGAGGTGCGACTGCCACACCGAAACCATGGTAAAACCCCATTTATATTGGCTCTCCAAACCAATATGCTCAGTGGTATCAATAAGTGCAACCGGTCCGGGGTCATGATAAACAGGCCACTCAAAACCATCTCGCTCATAAATCACTTTGTCTGCGTCTGTCATGGCGAAAGGCACCACATAACCCCATTCAGGGCTCAGGTGAGGAGGCGTTTCAGTGAGCGTGTCACCAGCTTGACCTAACTGACCTGTTGCCAAGCTAATCGCCTGCCACCGATTGGGGTCAGACAAAGTAGGGTTACCGGGCGAATCTACCAGAATAGAATCATTGGCAGGCACATAAAACTGATTGTTAAAATCATTGGGTTCGTTTGAGCCGTCCTGCTGTCCAAAAGCAATCATCTGCTGGGCAATATAGTTACCCAATTCGGCAGGGCCACCATTGATGTAATCGGCAGATGCATTGAAACGGTTGTAGCCCTTTTCATCCATTAATGCATTGATACGAGGCATCATGAATGAGAATGCAAAAGAATTCTGAAAGCGAAAAAACAGCATACGATAGGCTGCGAAACTGATGGCTTCTTCGCGATATGCCTTCAGCGTTTCTGCATCTTCGGGGATGGCTACACCATTAAAAACACTGGTGTATTCGCCCCGGGTTTGCCCCAGCAGCCAGCAATCGTGATTTTGATCGTAGGCGGCCCAGGCGTCGTACATGGCAGCACTTATGTGAAAAAGGTTGCGGGCGTGCACAGTTGGCCTTGCAACGTCGTTGGTTATGGCGAAAAGCAACTCTTCGTTCCATTCTCTGGCAACGGTGTGCTCCTGCGCCTGAAGTACATTTCCAATCATCAAAAGCGGAAGCAGCCAGAGTTTCCGTACATTCTTCATTACAGTTTTCATGGTAGAGGTTTGGTTCATTTGATTTGATAATTGATAATGCAGTTTGGACTGGGCACTTGTTTGGACAGACGTGAAGTAAACGAAATGGTTGTGCACCATTGTCAGGTTTTCCTTTCGTCGGCACTCAGCAAGCTTTCAACTACACCTCGGTTAGTTTTGTCGCCAAATTTACATTTTTACCGATGAATCGGAAAATGACTTTGGTCAATTCTGTACGTGAAAAGCGGTAACAAAAGTTGCATTTGATTTAATGAACCTCCTCCTTCAGATGGGAAATCAACCAACTAAAGTTTATCGGCCTGACTACAAGAAACTGATTTCAGCCCATAACAGACGTGTCCACAGGCTGGATGAAAGCGATTTGAGGGCTCCTGGGTATTAAAGGTTTACTGCACCGTCCAGCCCCCATCCACGGCCAAAGCCTGTCCGGTAATGAAGGATGCAGCATCTGAACACAAGAACATCACGGTTTCTGCAACTTCTTCAGGGTCGCCGATTCTTCCCATGGGCTTCTTTTCCGCAAACTGCTTTTCTACTTCCTTGTCGTTTCCTGTGAAACGATCAATCATAGGCGTTCTGATGACGCCCGGGCAAACAGTATTCACACGAATCCCCTCTTTTGCATAATCCAATGCTACATTTTTACTGAGTCCAACCACACCATGTTTGGAGGCCACATAAGCGGGCATCCCACTAAAACCAACCAGTCCGGCAATGGATGCGTTGTTGACGATGGAGCCACCACCCGTTTTCAACATTTCCGGAATCTGGTACTTCATGCAGAACCACACTCCTTTAAGGTTGATATTGATGGTTTTATCCCAGTTATCTGTGGTGCAATCAGCAGCGGGGCCAGGCATTCCTTCAATTCCGGCGTTGTTGAAAGCAAAATCAAGTCTGCCAAAATGTTTGATGGTTTGAGCCACCAGGTTTTTTACAGCTTCTTCGTCCGACACGTCGCACTGAACAAAGATGGATTCCCCTCCCAACTCTTTAATTTTGGCACCGGTTTCAACATCCTCCATCCAGTCTGACAACACCACTTTAGCGCCTCGTTCAGCAAACGCAATGGCTGCGGCTTTACCAATTCCAAATGTGCTACCTGTAACGATAGCTACCTTGTCTTTAAAAATCTTGTCCATTTTATGCTATTATTTGATTTTGTGTCACCTATTCCTATAAAACTGCCTGTAAACAAGCCACGCAAACCAGCCGATCAATAGCAGCACTCCGATGTTTCGCACCCAAATCATCCGCGTACGAGCTTCTTGTACTTGATGCGCTGAGGCACCAAATCTCCGAGGCGTTTTTTGCGGTTTTCTTCGTATTCGCTATAAGTGCCTTCAAAAAAGTACACAGACGAATTGCCTTCGAATGCGAGAATGTGGGTACAGATGCGGTCCAGGAACCAGCGGTCGTGAGAGATGACCACTGCACAGCCGGCAAAGTTGGATATCCCCTCTTCCAGTGCGCGCAGCGTATTTACGTCCAAATCGTTGGTAGGCTCATCGAGCAATAACACGTTGGCTTCTTGTTTCAATGTCATGGCCAGGTGCAGGCGGTTGCGTTCACCACCTGATAATACGCTAACTTTTTTGCCCTGATCAGAGCCCTGAAAGTTGAAACGCGATACGTATGCCCGGGAGTTGATAGACATTCCGCCGATTTCAATAATCTCGTTTCCTCCGGAAATCACGTCGAACACGGATTTATTCGGGTCAAGATCTTTGTGGGTCTGATCTACGTAGGCAATTTCCACGGTTTCGCCTATTTTAATATGTCCGGCGTCGGGCTTTTCTTCGCCCATGATGATTTTGAAAAGAGTGGATTTACCTGCTCCGTTCGGGCCTATTACACCCACAATACCGGCCGGTGGAAGTCTGAAATTGAGGTCTTCATACAGCAGTTTGTCGCCATAGGCCTTGGTGAGCCCCACGGCTTCGATGACCTCTGAACCCAATCGCGGACCATTGGGAATGGGCAGCTCGAGTCGCGCTTCTTTCTCTTTCACATCAGCGTTGAGCATTTGCTCGTAGTTACTCAAACGAGCCTTGTTCTTGGCGTGACGCCCTTTGGGATTGGTGCGCACCCAGTCCAATTCACTCTCAAGCATTTTGCGGCGTTTGCTGGCATGCTTTTCTTCCTGAGCCAGTCGCTTGGATTTTTGATCGAGCCATGAGCTGTAGTTTCCTTTCCACGGAATGCCCTCTCCGCGATCGAGTTCCAGTATCCAGCCGGCCACATTGTCGAGGAAGTAGCGGTCGTGGGTAACGCAAATCACCGTTCCCTTGTACTGTGCAAGGTGCTGCTCCAACCAATCTACCGACTCGGCGTCGAGGTGGTTGGTAGGCTCGTCCAGCAGTAGCACATCGGGTTGTTTCAACAGCAAACGGCACAAAGCAACCCGACGACGTTCACCTCCGGAGAGATTCTTCACGGGGGTATCACCTTCGGGGGTTCGCAACGCATCCATGGCCACGCTCAATTTGTGGTCGAGATCCCATCCGCCCAGGGCTTCTATTTTGTCTTGCACTTCAGCCTGACGGTCAATGAGTTTTTGCATTTTGTCGGGATCGTTGAGCACCTCTTCATCACCAAATTTCATATTGATGTCTTCGTACTCTTTCAACACGTCCACTACTTCCTGAACACCCTCTTCCACGATCTCGCGCACAGTTTTGTTGTCGTCGAGTTGCGGCTCTTGCGAGAGCATACCAACAGTGTATCCATCGCTCCAGACCACTTCACCCTGAAACTGCTGGTCTTCTCCGGCAATGATGCGCATCACGGTTGATTTACCGGCACCGTTTGCACCGATGATACCAATCTTAGCTCCGTAGTAAAAGGAGAGGTAGATGTCTTTGAGAATATGTTTGCCTGCCGGTGTGGTCTTGTTGACCTTCACCATCGAAAAAATCACTTTTTTATCGTCTGACATGGTTGTCTTGTTTGTTGGACAAAGTTAGCGAATGAGAAACGGAAAGCCAGATCAGGCACCTACCTTATCGGTTTTTTTGTTGCGCGTTCGCTGCTGCTCGATAAAGCGGATGATCTCACCGGCAATATTCTTCCCTGTGGCTTCTTCAATTCCTTTCAGCCCCGGAGATGAATTAACCTCAAGCACCAGTGGTCCACGGTTGCTTCGAATCATATCTACACCGGCAACATTGAGCCCCATGGCCCTGGCCGCGTTCACAGCCAGCTGGCGCTCTTCTTTGGAAAGCCGAATACGGGTTGCATGCCCTCCGCGGTGCAAGTTGGAGCGAAACTCGCCCTCGGCACCCTGGCGTTTCATAGAGCCCACTACCTTTCCACCTACCACAAAGGCGCGAATATCGGCTCCTCCGGCTTCTTTGATAAACTCCTGAATGAGCATATTGGCGTTGAGTCCGTGAAAAGCCTCAATCACTGCATTGGCAGCTTTGCGTGTTTCGGCCAATACCACTCCGATTCCCTGGGTTCCTTCCAGCAGCTTGATCACAACAGGCGCTCCACCGATTTCCTTGAGCAACGAATCAATCTGCCGTGGGTTACGGGCAAAAATGGTTTTGGGAATGCCGATGTCATGCCGCGAAAAAATCTGCATGCTTCGAAGTTTATCACGCGAACGAACAATCGAGATGGAGGAGTTAGCCGCGAAGACACCCATCATTTCAAATTGCCGCACTACCGCAGTTCCATACATGGTAACCGAGGCTCCAATTCGTGGAATAACAGCGTCGAATCCCTCCAGTCTTTGTCCGTTGAAATACACCATGGGGTTTTGCTTTTCCTTAATC
Source organism: Cryomorphaceae bacterium (assembly GCA_007695365.1). Lineage (NCBI taxonomy): Bacteria > Pseudomonadati > Bacteroidota > Flavobacteriia > Flavobacteriales > Cryomorphaceae > Cryomorphaceae bacterium. The sequence goes on from REDV01000097.1 coordinate 7,138, forward strand.
ATGGCACAATTCAGGTGATCGAGCACCACGGCTTCATGCCCCAGTTCCTGGGCTGCCTCCACCAATCGGCGGGTGCTGTAGAGTTTTGCGTTCCTCGACAGGATTGCAATTTTCATTCAATCAATTTTTTAGAAGTCTTAACTGTGTAACTTTTGCTCACATCCACCTGAAAGCGGTTGCGCAGAAACCTTCGCCCCAACAAAGCTGCAAAATTCATATCCGAGCGGTTGGTGAGGGTAAATGGAGTGCGGTATTTCTGATCTCCAAACACAACCGTCAGCATTACGGAGAAGCGCTGCTGCACATGACCATTGGAGCTTCGAACCGAACGCCGTGAGAATTTGGGAAAACGCACCACCATTCGTGAATTTTTGGAAAACTGAACGCACAGAACCTCCTTGCGCTTCATTTTTTCTACATGAGCTGAAAAGCAATGCAACGCCGACGTTTTGGCACCCGTATCCACACGTGCCACAAACGGCGCTTTACGCACGTCGGGCAGATAGATACGCTCTTTACCCCCAATAGTGAGCAATTGGGGCTGAATGTCGGATTGATTGGCAATAGCGTCCATGAGCGCTTCAAAGGTATCTCTTTTTCGATAAGCTTCATGAAGGTTTGACTGTCAATCAAGGAAAGTGAAATCAATCAAAAAACGGTAACTCAGGCCCCATCGCTGTCGTATAAATCCTCAAGTATGTTCCGGGAATGTATCGCAAACAACACATATTACTTAGGATCAAGGCTATAGCAATAATCTCCTTGAGCTTGTATAGCCCTGTTGTAGCGCAGGATTGCGACAGTAATGTGCCTCATTTTGATGTGGACCTTTCCGGTGATCCCGGAGGACTGTTCCTAAGCCCATCGGTTCAGCGCCTGGGAAACTGCTGCGGAACAAGCCATCCTGACAGATGCATTTCATTCAGCATAACCCTTCACGATGACGCAGTAGGAATCATCTTCGATATCTGCGAAGGAGCTGTACCCCCCGGTGCTTTGTTTTACCAAATTGACTGCGGGCCACCCGTGGCTGTGGGAAACGTGCTTTGTCTGGACGGCCCCGGACCTCATCAACTCACCTTTTGCAAACCGGGCAACAATCAGAATGTGTATTGCATCACATCTGTGCCTGCGCCCGCGGTGGGTCCGCCACAGGTTGCCAGTGATGGCTGTACGGCAGATATCTACGTGGTAGGACTAGAGCCTTCCACCATTCAATGGACATCGGTGGTACCCGATGCACCCGGCACCTACAACAACCTGCTCAGCTGCACCCAATGCGAAAACCCCACGGTAACCGCCCCGGCTGTTTTTCCACCTTTCGTGGATTTTATGGTATGTGGTCAAACCATCGGAGGGTGCGCCGTAACGCCCCACTGCGATACTGTTAGGGTTTACTTTGAGCAATCGCTGGAGGTTAACATTGCCCCGGAAGATCCCGTCATCTGTTTCGGCTCATTGGGTACAGATGTTACAGCGGTAGGGAACGGAGGGTTTCCTCCTTACACATTTACCTGGAGTACCGGAGATACCGGTGAAACCGTATGGATTGAAGAGCCGGGTACCTACAACGTAACGGTTACTGACACCAGCGACTGCCCGCCTGCCTCCTATACTTTTGTGGTTGGAAGCTACGAATTACCAATCACAGTTGATGCCGGCGAAGACCTTGTAGTTTGCGAAGACACAGAATCAACCCAACTCAGTGCTATAACCTCAGGCACTGACAACGGATTGTGGAGCGGTGGATCGGGTAGTTTTATACCTTCTGACAGCGACCCCAACGCGAGTTATGCGCCCCACCCGGATGAGGTGATGGCCGGGCAGGTAACCCTCACCTACACGCTTTATCCGGATGGAGGCTGCCCAGGCAACTCAGACAGTCTCACCATTTACTTTGCAACATTCAACGCCGAGGTTCAGGCCCAAGTTGCGCATGTGTCGTGTTTTGGCTTGAATGACGGCAGCATTTCGCTGGATATTGACGGCAACTGGCCGCCATACACGGTGGAATGGGTGAATCAGGACATCACCGGAACGGAGCTTCTCAACTTAGCTCCGGGAACCTATCAGGCTCATATCTCCAATGCGCTGGGATGTACAGAATCCATTGAATACATTATTACATCACCCGAATTGCTTGAATTTGTTGTAGGCGAAGTGCAGGATGTTACTTGTTTCGGAGCATCTAATGGAACGGCATCAGTTGTGACAAGCGGTGGAACAGAGCCTTACACATTTGTTTGGACAGGGTTAACTGCCACAGGCAATGAGGTTCAGAATTTACCGGGCGGAGTTTATGACGTTACCGTGACGGATGCAAATGGCTGTGAAGCAGAAATTTCAATTGAAATTGAAGAACCTGATTTACTCTGGGTAGAATTGACCGGTGATACGCTCGTATGTCCCGATACAGAAACACAGCTCGTTGCAACAACAGGTGGTGGCACCGGCGGCATCCACTTCCACTGGTCTCACGGTTTGCCCAACGCTTCGTCAGTTACTACTTCCATTCAGGAACCCACAGTGTTCAGCCTTTTTGTATCCGATGAGAATGGGTGCATCTCTGGAGTTACCACTTTTGCCGTTGACGTGGTACTGATGGATAGTGACTTGTTGATGACGCAAGTGAGCAATCCGGTTTGTTCGGGCGGAAACATCAGTATAAGCGCTGACTATCCCGGTCCTCACCCACCCTATACCTACTCCTGGAGCCACGGACTTCCCTCTACGGCTGGTCCGCACGCAGTGCAGCCCGGGGAGACAACCACGTACAGTGTGGAGGTGAGCGACTATTGCGGAAACGCTGTTTCGGCAGACCTCGTTGCCCTCGTATGGCCGCTGCCCTCGGCTGCCCTTCTCGAAAAGAGTGATGTAACCTGTCATGGGATGAATAACGGTACAGCCAACACAATGGTAACAGGAGGCTCGCCGGGCTATTTCTATCAATGGTCGGATGGAATTAACCACGGTGCTCAGGCCACCAACCTTGCTCCCGGTCAGTATTCAGTACTCATTACCGACATTCATCAGTGTCCTGATAGTCTCGAGTTTTTCATTGACGAACCGGAGCCCTTGATGCTCAGCGCAACTTCAGACACATTGGTTTGCCCCGGCGATTCTTTCAATCTTTCGGCCAACGCAACAGGGGGAATTGAGCCCTACACCTTTTCATGGAGTCACAACTTTGGCAATGCTCCCTCGCATAGCGTTCAGCTTTCAGAAAGTGCGGTGATTACTGTAAGTGTAACCGATTCATCAGGGTGTGAAACCCCTGTTGTTGAGCTCCCCGTTACGGTGATTAATTTCGTTCCGGAATTGTTGCAAATCACTCCCAACCAAGCAATTTGTTCTGGAGAAAGCACAACTCTTACAGCTCATTACAACGGAAATCATCCGCCTTATCATTACAGTTGGAGCACTCTACCTGCCGGCTTTGGTCCACATGTAGTTTCACCCACAACCACCACTACATATCACCTTGAGGTAACCGATATTTGCAACAACGTATTGGATGCTTCTACCCAGGTGGTGGTGCACCCGCTGCCTGCGGCCATGCTGCCACCTCTGATTGAGGAAGGTTGCGCCCCCCTCCAAGTTGTATATCACGATCCCCACAACAACCCCGAAAGCCATTCATATTTGTGGACTATTGACGAGGCCCTCAACGTGGGTGGTCAACCATTCAACTACACCTTTCAGTCTCCCGGCGTCTATTCCATTTCCGTTCAGGTTACGAGTGTACACGGCTGTCAATCTGAGGGTGAAACTTCAGGATTGGTTATCGTAAGACCCTCTCCAGTGGCAAGCTTCAGTGCAAATCCGTGGGAGGCGGGAATCGATGAACCCGAAATTCAGTTCTTTGATCAGAGTCAGGGAAACATCACGTCGTGGACCTGGGATTTTGGCGATGGAAACACCAGCGAAGAGCAACACCCCCTGCACCACTATCCGGATACTGGATACTTCGGTGTGAAGCTGGTGGTTGAAAATGCCTTTGGTTGCATTGATAGTCTGCTGAGAAGCGTTCGCATCAAACCCGTCTATGAAATTATTATTCCCAACGCATTTACCCCTGGCACAGGCGGCAATGGCTACTACAACCCGGCCGACATCAGCAACGACATCTTCTACCCCTTTGCCGATTATGTTGAACAATTCAGAATGAGCATTTTTAATCGCTGGGGCGAGCTCATATTTGAAAGCAAAGACATCCGCTTCGGCTGGAACGGAACGTACCGAGGCGAGCCTTGTCCTCAGGACGTGTACGTGTACAAAATTGAATTCACCTTCAGTGATGGCGAAAATATCACCCGCGTAGGCGACATAACCCTGTTCAGATGATGCGCTTTATTGTGATATTGCTTTTTATAGCGCTGTTCACCGATGAGGCGGTGGCCCAGGACGTTCAATTTTCTCAACCCTATAATACGCCACTTTTTCTGAATCCGGCGTTTGCAGGACACACCGGCGGTAACAGAATATCCACCGTGTACCGCAATCAATGGCCTGGAATTGAGCACAACTACCAGGCAATGGGGGCAGGTGCCGATTTTCATTTGGGTGGGGTAAACGGAGGTCTTGGAATTACCTTTGTTCGGGATGTTGCCGGAACCCACAGATTGAGCAATACCCTGGCCGCTTTTCAGTACAGCCAGCACATTAAGCTCAGCAAAAAATCGCATCTCGCGGTGGGCGTACAGGCAGGTTACGGACAACGAAGTTTTGACGACAGCAATCTGTTTTTCTCCGATCAGGTCATCAACCAAACCAGCACCAGCTACGAAGTTCAAAACCTCTTCCCGGTAACTCATTTCGGAGATGTTTCCGCCGGAGTACTATACTACCGTGGTGATTCGTGGCTGGGCGTTTCCTTGCACCACATCAACCAACCCAACCAATCGTTGCTTGGCGCAGAAGACAGGCTCCCGGCAAAATTCTCTGTACACGGGGGCTGGGTACTGCCCTTTCATCAGCTCTACGCAAGACCGGGTAACAGAATGGTTCGTTTTCTTTTTAATTACAAGTCACAAGGAAACTGGGATCAGCTCGACTTAGGAGGTATGTACACCATTTGGGGAATCAACCTTGGGGTTTGGTACAGAGGAATACCTCTGAAGCCCTATCAACCGGGTTACCAAAACAATGAATCCATCGTAATGCTCTTTGGTTACGAGCTTCCGCAGGGACTGGGGTTTGCATACAGCTATGACCTTACCATCAGTCGTTTGGCCGGACACAGCGGTGGAGCGCACGAAATTTCTGCGTACTACGAATTCAATCAGCGGCCAAAGCGCCCCAGAAAACGTATCGTACCATGCGCCAAGTTTTAGGCAGTTTCCAGCAGGCACCATTCTTCAAAAATTCATTCAAACCACTATTGGTGTAATAGCCAAGGATATACCGCACAGACCATTGGCGTCTGAAAACAAAACCATTCAACTTTTTGCTATCTTTACAGGTGGTTTTAAAAAGTAAACTGAAAATGTTCATCCGCTTGGGGTTGATTGGGCTTTTGATGATCGCGGGTATGACACGTGCACTGGCGCAACACCCCATACTAGATGATTTCTCTGTTTTTCAACACCATGACCAGGTCTATCTGAGTTGGGTGATTTCGCGGGGAAATACATGCAATGGCATTACCATTGAGCGCAGCACTGATGGAGCGGGTTTTTCTGAAATAGGATACATCGCCGGCATTTGTGGCAGCCCTGATTTTGCCCAACCCTTTTCGTTTATTGACACCAACCCGGCAAAGAATCAAATCAATTACTACCGATTGGAGTTGGGCTTGCAGGGTTACACCGAGGTTCGTTCGGTGGAGTTTATTCACGCGCCCGACGATGGCTTTATCTTGCGCCCCAATCCTGCTTCATACATGGTACAAATGCTTTTCCGCAACCCGCGTTCGCAGGAGCACGTTGTTGAATTGTACAATCTTAGCGGGGCACTGGTATTGCAGCACAATACACTGGATCAGCAAGTAGAACTGGATATTAGCAGAGTTCCCGCCGGTGTGTACCTTCTTCGGCTTACCTCTACCTCAGGGCAGCATAGCTCCACGCGCAGACTGGTTATTGCCCGCTGATGGTAATTTCTTCCTGTTGCGCGTATCCAACCAGCTGCACGGCTACTTCGTTTCTTCGATTACTTACCTCGTAGGGAGGGTTGTACCCCATGTACCGAAAAACACCATTGTGTGCGATATTCTTATCTGCCAGCACTTTTTCAAGCATGCTGCGATGCTCAGCAATTTTCGCGTCATCAGCCCAACCACCAAAACGCACTACAGCCATGATTCTGGCATCCTCCCGATGAAAGGAAATACGCTCATCATTGGGCACAGGCAACTGCTCTTCGTTATAGCCCGATGGCACCATAAACATCATACGGGGCTTATCACTGTATTCCATCACCACCGGCGAGGTCATTGCAATCTTCTCTCCCGACTCATTTCCGCCAAAAATATACCCGGCCAGCACCCTGAAACCGCTGCCCGAAACTTCACGGTAGGGCTTGTCGGGTAATTCTACCGACGAAAAGAGCGCCGTTGCATAGCGCCGCACTTCCACCTCTCCCCACTGTTCCAGCACCTCATAGGCGTGCTTTTCGGTTTGCGATACTCCTTTCATAATAAATGCTTGTGCGACGATAAAAACAACCAGGGTTGCGGCGAGGATAATGGCGAGGGATTTCATGAAAATATAAAAGGATCTAATTTCAACTAAACAGGTCGGAAGTTGAAATGTTTATACACCGAGCTTTCTCGCAACGCAACGGACACCTAATTTTGATTCAAAATTTCTTCTTTTTCTTTCAAAGAACTGTTAAATTTACCAGGATTAAATCAAAAAACCAATCCTGAATACCAACCCAATGTTGACCAACCGTTCAAAAGACCTTAAGCTCAGTCATTTTTTTCCGTTTATGACTGTTATTACTTTTTTGTCGCCATTGGGTGTATTGGGGCAAATACAATCGACTGAACTGCCTATTCATTTGAGAAACACTTCTGTTTGCGATTTGATAAACGTCCAACTATTTTGCTACATGGATGATGATTGCAATCCTTCTAACGCTCAATCTTCAGGGGCTATTTCAATTCCATCAGGAATTATGGAGAATCTTCCAGGTTGTCCTGCGGGCTACCCGTATCCTGCGTTTGTTGAATTTGAGTTTGATGGCTCTTCAGGAACCCACTTCATTACCTTTGACCCTAATATACCTAACGACTGCGCTGGTTTAGTTGATTGTGAAAACTACAGCATACCTTTTGCCTATCACGATGGCTCAATAAATACCAGTTGCATGGGTCAAAATGGGCAAATTAGAGCCAATGATTTTGGGACAGGCTCAACACATTGTGTTATCTGGTTTAAGTTTGACCCGTGAAAACTATTTTCTTGTTTATATGCCTATTTTAGTGATTTTTACTTTGAAATATTCACACTCCATTCGCCAAACATTACTCGCATTCTTCCTGACATTACTCACAGGCTTTACAATAGCCCAGTCTGCATTTGTAACGACATGGAATACGGAGCACTTAGGGGTATCCGATAACCACTCGGTGAGGATTCCGGTGCAGACACAAATCACTTCCAACCCTGACTATTTCTATAATTTTGAAATAGACTGGGGAGATGGCGTGATAGAATCCTATGAGGGGCCTGGAAGCCAACTTTTGGTTGAACACACTTACCCTGAACCGGGTGTATACACCATCAGCATCTCAGGAGTTTTTCCGCGGATTAACTTTGGGCAGCCGTCAACAGACCTATCAAAAATTCTTGAGGTACAGCAATGGGGTAATATTCAGTGGGAAAGTTTTGGCACTGCATTCAGGGGGTGTAACTTTTTGTCAATACCTGCCACCGACACTCCTGATTTATCAAATGTTACAGATATGAATGGGGCTTTTTGGGGATTTATGGATGCAGGTGCGGTGAACAGTTCTTTTTCTGAATGGGATGTCTCAAATGTTACTAACATGAATAATTTATTCCGGCAATCTACATTCAATCAACCTATTGGAAACTGGGATGTATCGAACGTCACCTCAATGAATTCCTTGTTCTACAACGCATTTGCTTTTAACCAACCCATTGATGCCTGGGATGTCTCCAGCGTTACCAATATGACCAATATGTTCTGTAATTCGGTATTTAACCAACCCATAGGAAGCTGGGACGTTTCAAGCGTTACTTCTATGAACACAATGTTTTTGGGGGAGTTTGGAGCGATGATTACACCATTTAATCAACCCATAGAAGGCTGGAATGTATCCTCGGTTGAAAACATGGGGTTTATGTTCAGCAATTGCATGTTTAACCAGCCTATTGAAGAGTGGGATGTTACCAACGTGCAATCTATGCAAGGTATGTTTCAAGGGGCCTCATTTTTTAACCAGTCATTGGGATTGTGGGATATATCAACAACAACCAATGTCGGAATGATGTTGAATGAATCTGGAATCGATCCCTGCAACTACAACAAAACACTTGAAGGTTGGTCTGGCGTGCAACCTCAGCAAGGCCTGAACCTTGGAGCAGCAGGTGTGCATTTCACCGAAATTGGCGAACCCTATCGCGAAATACTGATCAACGATTTTCAATGGACGATTAACGATGCCGGCGTCACGCAACTTCCGGATCTTGTGGTAACCATCAATCAATTCGGGCCCGACATTGAAGTGCTTGTTTCGGGCGGCAGCGGGGTCTATCAATACCTGTGGTCAGGTCCTGACGATTTTTCATCCACCGGCTCCTTCATTACCGCAGAAATACCAGGAATTTATACCGTTTGGGTGAGTGACGGTTGCTCTGAATGGACGGAGGATATAGAGGTGTTGACCGTAGGTGTTGACAAAAATGAGTTAAACCCGGTGACTCTTTATCCGAATCCCGCAAGTGATCAGGTTTTCATTCAATCCAATAGTCAGGGATTGTTGCATGTGGAAATATTCAACCCGACCGGAGCGCTCGCATCAAGTCATTCGATAGAAGCGGAATTTGCTGCGATAGACATCCAAAACCTATCACCCGGGTTGTACATCTGCCGTATCACGGTGAAAGGCGGTGTTGAGACTTCCAATCTGAAAATGTTGGTCTCAAGGTAGCACAGCGCAGGTTGAAAATGTAAAAGCGGCACATCTCCCGGCTTTACTATCTTTGGCCCTTTCAGCCTGAGGAACCTTGCTCACTATAGATATCCATACCCACATTCTGCCGGAAAACATTCCCAATTTCAGGGAGCGTTTTGGTTACGGCGGATTTATCCGTCTCGATCATCACAAACCCTGCTGTGCGCGCATGATGATGGACGACAAGTTTTTTCGCGAAGTAGAAGACAACTGTTGGGATGCCGAGGCGCGCATGAAAGAATGCAACCATCAGCACGTGGATGTGCAGGTGCTTTCTACCGTACCGGTGATGTTCAGCTACTGGGCCAAACCCCAGGATACGCTTGAGGTGGCTATGTTTCTGAACGACCACATTGCCGACATTGTGCAGCGATACCCCAAACGCTTTATCGGACTGGGGACGCTCCCTATGCAAGCACCGGACCTCGCCATCAAAGAGTTGGAGCGATGCAAGTCCATCGGGCTGAAAGGCATTCAGATTGGCACCCACATCAACGACTGGAACCTCAGCGACCCCAATGTTTTTCCGGTGTTTGAAGCCTGTCAGAACCTTGACATGGCCGTTTTTGTGCACCCCTGGGATATGATGGGCAAAGAGCGCATGGAAAAATACTGGCTGCCCTGGCTGGTTGGAATGCCTGCCGAAAGTTCACTGGCCATTTGCTCAATGATTTTTGGTGGGGTATTTGAGCGATTACCCGGTTTACGGGTTGCTTTTGCCCACGGGGGTGGAAGTTTTCCGGCCACCATAGGCCGTATTGAGCACGGCTTTAATGTAAGGCCCGATCTCTGCGCCGTTGACAACAACGTAAATCCGCGTGAGTACCTGGGGAAATTCTGGATTGATTCGCTTGTGCACGATCCCAAAATGCTCGATTACATCATAGAACTGGTAGGTGCAGATAAAATCGCACTCGGCACCGACTACCCCTTTCCGCTTGGCGAATTGCAACCCGGCCAACTCATCCACAGCATGCCTTACCCTGATGAGGTAAAAGCAATGCTGCTTCATCAATCAGCATTGAGCTGGCTCGGAGAAGACAAAGGCAAATTTTTGTAGTGCCTGCACTCAACTTTGCTCTTCCACTGAATATCCGAAATGCTTCAAGTAAGGTGCTGCCTGCCGCTCAAAGTGCGCCAATAATTCAGGCGGAATCTCATCGCGGTAAGATCCCTTTTTACCCTGACGAACAAAAGTTTTGAGGTTTTTCCAACGCGGATTGTCCCAACCGCTTTCCTGCTCCTTCTTCTTCATGGCTCCAAAAGAAGAGCCGTCTACTACCCGCTGAATTTCTTCCTCACTCCTTTCGAGACCTGTAAAGTCGCAAATCCGTTTTAATTCGCGGGCCGCATTTTCCAGCAGGTCTTCGTAGCGCACAAGAATAATCTCAGCTCCGTGCGGATTCTCCATCCACTGGCGGCAATGCTCGTACCACGGAACATTGATCAAGCCCTCGCCGCGGAGTATCATGTCATCCAGACTATACACACTTCCCAAATCCCGTTTCATCGCGCCAAAGGACGCCATTGCGTCGCGGCCATCGCGCACCAAATGAATAACCCGTTTCATGTGAGGTCGCGGCAAATCGTGGGTTTTGAAGAAACAGAACGTGTGGTAGCGCTTGTAGAAAGGTTTGAGATGGACGTCGGGAGTAAGTTCCTGTACCAATTTGTCGGGTACATAGCGAGGATCCATTCCAAATTGCAAGGCAGCCAACATATGCTGCATCCAGGTATTGCCGGATTTCGGAAAGCCCGCCACGAAAATATCCTCTGGCTTTGTTTCGCTCATGAGATAATAATGGTTGGCGTCACTGAAGTACCGAAGCACATCAGCACTTTCTTGCCTTTGCATCCATGCGAAACTTTTCACCCAACGCTTAACTCCTGCCAAGTTCATCATGCTAACTCTATGCGGCCAAAGATAGCGGAAAGTGTAAAGGACCGTGACCTCCACTCAATGAGTATGCTGATTAACGAATACGTTAATATTACGACAATCTTGCAGCACAACCATCTTCTGGCACGCTCTTTTCTTACCTTCGCGGCGTAATCAATATCGTATTTCTATGAGATCATCCAATATCCTACTAAGCGTTTTGTTTGCTGTGCTCTACCTCGGGGTATCTGCGCAGCTTAGCCCTTCATGGACTGTGCAGCCGGAAGGAAAACTCTCTTTCCAAATGGTCACTGCTTCGGGTAATTTTCTTGTAGCTTCTGACCAATCGCTCTCTTCCTACGCTCCGGAATCGGGCGAAAAAATCTGGTCTTTAAACGAGCTCGGTGGACTTGAAGAAGCCGACATCAGCGAAATTCCGGGATCTCCCCTGCTGATGGTGAACAAAGCCGGCGACATCAGGATTATTGACCCATTCAGCGGAGGAATACGCTTCCACTCCAAGGCTTCAGGTTTCGAGGAGCTCGATTTTGAGCAGATGATGTACCGAACCAACGGCATTCTCATAAGCGGGAAGAAAGCCGGTAACAAACCTTCTATGGTACTGGTAGATCTGAGCACCGGACAAATTCGTTGGGAAAAGGATGAGAAGTTCGGAAAGATCATTGCAGCCCGCGAGTTCTCTCCCACCGAAATGCTCGTAGTGACGATCTTCAATGTGCACCGCATTCAAAGTGAGAATGGAAGCACCATCTGGAAGGAAGCAACCTCTGCCGAAAGCGAAGCCATGGCAGGTGCTGGCGAACTCGGTGCCCTTTTCCAGGGTCTTACAGAACAACTCGCTGCGGATGTTGAATTTGTGATCCGTTATTTTGAGAATCCCGCTGAAGACGTTTTCGTAGTTGCTTCTGAAACCAAAAGAAACGCGAGTTCAGACCCCAACAAACCCAGCTATGTGTTTGAAAGCAATTACACCGCTCACAAAATGAGTACCGGTAAACGCATGTGGAAGGCCCCTGTTGAAATGAAGGGCAAAATTGGCGATCTGGCTTTTTACCAAAGAGGCGTGGTGATTATGCCCGACGACGGTAATAAAACTACCATCAATTCTTTTGACCTCGCAACCGGCGAAGGAAAATGGGGCAAAAAAGGCAAAGGCATCAAACTGCAGGGCGGTGTATACAACCACATGGCACTCGATCAAGGTTTGCTCACCGTTTCTGCTTCGGGTAAAAACAGCTTCTTTAATGTAGTAAATCCATCTACCGGTGAACTTGCCTTTGACAAATCGGTAAGATTGGGGGGGCAGTTGGTCAACCTCATCCCGTCTGCAAAAGGGGTTGCCATGGTTACCACGGAAGCGATGGACATTCTGGATGTGAACACCGGTGATTTGCTGCTCGCCAAAACAATTGACACCGAGGCAGGCCTGATTGCGCTCGAGGATGGCAACATCATTGTTTTTGACACAAAAGGAGGAATTTTGAGGAAAGTAAATCCCAACACTGCAGCGATCACAGATCTGAGCAGCGACAAACTCAAATTCGACGGCAAAGAAAACCCAAATGGATTGGAAGTTCGCGACAACGGATACCTGCTTTCTTCGGAGCAAAACCTTGCCCTATTCAGCAAAAACGGAGACCTCGTTTACCAGGCCTACTTCCCCGCACCGCGTGAATCAGGTCTGAAACGGGCACTGCTGATTGCTCAGGCCGTGCGTGCCGCGTACATTGGCGCCAACGCCTACGCCGCAGGTGCCACTTTGCAAGCCGCAGCGCCATCTGTATCGGAAGAAGATGCCGTGGGTGGAGCCCTCGTTCAGGGAATCGGAATGGCTTATGAAGAAATGGGTAACGCAGCCTCCGATTTTGCCAAAAAATCGCTGCAGCAAGCTACCGAACGACTCAAAGCCACTGCTGGCTCCCGAGATTTCCTCGTATTGATGTCAACCATCGACAAGCAAAACGCTTTGGTAAAAGTGAACAAAAACACGGGTGAGGCCGAAGGACATATCCTGCTGGGCGACCAAAAACAACCGATTTACGCCGTAGATGATGTAACCGGAAAGATTTTCAGTGTTGGAGGCGATGGAGCCGTAGCCGGCTACAAGCTCTGACAGTTGCCTTTTTTCAACTCAACTCAAAACCGGGGGCCGTTGGCCTCCGGTTTTTTTGTTTTTGGGGTTGTTTTGTTCAGGCCGGAGGCCTGAGAAGGCGCAGCTTAACAGAAATTGAATACTTCGGCGTAGCGAGACGCTACGCCGAACAGTAATGGATTTATTTAGGCCGGAGGCCTAAAAAGTTGCGACGTAGCGAGACGCTACGTCGAACAAAGGAATCAAAACCGCCATCCCGGGCATCCGGGATGGTACGGATTTTTTCATAGCCATGCGCTCAAGCGAGCCTGGCGAAAAAACCAGAAGCATTTCATGTCAGAACTACAAGCGTAATCCTTGCAGAACAAGTTTACATTTCGCGGCAGGATTACCTGCGGTGATCCTTGCAGCTCCGTGAAGGGAATCAATCCCTGATTTTGCTCCAACCCTGTTGGAGCAAAATGGGCTTTTTTTCATCCCTGAACGCTCAAGCGAGCTTGGCGTTCACAAAGTAGTTTCAGGATTACTTGAGTGATCCTTGCAAAACAAGTTTGCGTCTCGCAAAAGGATTACTCGCGTGATCCTTGCAGCTCCGTGAAGGGAATCAATCCCTGATTTTGCTCCAACCCTGTTGGAGCAAAATGGGCTTTTTTTCATCCCTGAACGCTCAAGCGAGCTTGGCGTTCAGGGATGAAAAAAAGCCCGCACCCAACTCGTTGGGTACGGGGCTTGATCATCAAGTGATCGCGACAGGATTCGAACCTGTGACCGTCTGCTTAGAAGGCAGATGCTCTATCCAGCTGAGCTACGCGACCGAAAAAGCGGTGCAAAAGTAATCAAAATGAAGGCTGCAACGATGTTCAAATTCCCTTGAAAAGCACAAATCGCTCCAGGTATTCCGGAACGATTGCATTCCACCCGAGGTCATGCTCAATGCGCATGCGCAATGCCCTGAGGGCTTCGGGCTCGCCGTGAACCACGAATGTCATTTTGGGTGAATCTTCAAATGCCCCCATCCAGCGCATCAATTCCCGACAATCAGCATGGGCCGATAATCCGTCAATCAGCTCCACATGGCATTTTACTTTTACTTCCTCTCCAAAAATCCGGATGGTGGGTTCGCCTTTCAGAATGCGCCTACCACGGGTACCTTCGGGTTGATAACCCACAATCAAGAGGGTGTCTTCCTCGCGCGGCAAGCGATGATACAGGTGATGCAAAATTCTTCCTCCGGTCATCATACCACTGGCAGACAAAATAATAGCACGCGTTTTTATATCGTTGAGAGCCATGGAATCGGCGTGCGAGCGTACCACGCGAAGCTGGTTGTGCAGGGTGAGGAATCCTCCGTCCACATCCAAAAGCTCACGCTTGATTTTGTGATCTTTATCGTGCTCAAGGTAAATTCGAGTGGCGGTAATGGCCATAGGGCTATCCATGTAAATAGGCAGTTTGGGAATCTCTTTGCTGTCCATCAACTCATTGAGATAGTATAAAACCGCCTGCGATCTGCCCACCGCAAAGGCCGGAATTACGATGCACCCTCCCCTGTCTAAACCGCGCATGATGGCCTGCCCCAACTCTTCCTGAATGTCGGTACTTATTTGCTCACGGTTCCCGTAAGTGGATTCTATAAACAAAACATCAGCTTTGGGAATACGTTGCGGCGGAAACAACACCGGATCTGAGTCACGCCCAAGGTCACCCGAAAAAACAATGGTCTTTTCCTGCTCGTCTCCTCTGAGCGTCAGTTCTACAATGGCAGCACCCAAAATGTGACCTGCATTGTAGAATTTGAGCTTCACCCGTTCATTGATTTCAACTTCCTCGCCATAGGCGTAGGGAACAACCAGAGGTAAAGTCGCCTCAACGTCCTCGGTACTGTATAGCGGTCTGGGATCCTTGTGCTTGGAGTAACCTTTTCGGTGTGCGTATTCGGCCTCCTCCTCCTGTAGTTTAGCAGAATCCAGAAGCAACACTTCGAGCAAATCTGCAGTTCCACGGGTGCAGTACACCGGGCCTCCGTAGCCCTGTTTTACGAGCCTGGGCAGGTAGCCACTGTGATCCAGATGTGCGTGCGTCAAAACCACCGCATCTATCTTGGTTGCATCCACAGGAAAATCATCCCAATTCAGCAAGCGAAGCTCTTTCAAACCCTGAAACATCCCGCAATCCACCAATATCCTGTAATCGTTAACCTCCAGTAAAAACTTCGATCCCGTTACAGTACCCGCCCCACCCAAAAATTTAACATGCACATCCATGGCTCCAGTTTATCTTACTTTATGACTTTTGCCAAAGAACGTGAATTTAGACTTGCACCTCGTGCCAAAACATGCAAATCAGTTGGGATATTCCCTATCTTTGCTCACCCCTCGCGGGAAAAACCACACACTTAACACACATTACATCAACCTTATGCAAGTAAAAGTAAATACCGATAACAACATCAACGGAACGGAAGATTTCAAAACCAAAGCCCGTGCTGCCGTAGAAAATGGACTTCGTCGTTACAGCGATCGCATTACCCGTGTTGAAGTACATCTCAGCGATGAAAACGCCGAAAGAGGAACCAGTGCCGAAGGTGACAAGCGCTGTCTTTTGGAAGCACGGATTTCAGGCATGCAACCCATTGCCGTTACCGAAAATGCCGCGCACGTAGAGCAAGCACTCAACGGCGCCATTGACAAAGCGCTCCGCACCATCGGACGAACCATTGACAAAGCACGCAATCATCGGTAAACCAAACCCTACCATGGCGCAAACAATTATCAAAACCAACAAGGCTCCTGCGCCAATAGGCCCGTATAATCAGGCGATTAGAGCAGGAAATATGCTCTTTGTGAGTGGCCAGATTGCAATCAACCCCGAATCCGGACAATTGGAAACCGACAACATTGAGGGAGAAACACATCGCGTGATGCAAAATCTCAAAGCCATACTGGAAGAGGCCGGTGCCGGGTTTGAAAACGTGGTAAAAACCAGCATCTTTCTTAGCGATATGAACAACTTTGCCGCAGTAAATGCCGTGTACGGAAGCTACTTCAACGATGAACAAGCCCCCGCTCGGGAAACCGTAGAAGTTTCGGTTTTGCCCAAATCGGTGAATGTTGAAATATCCGCAGTGGTTTTTCTGGGCTAACTTCCCGGCTGGTGAAATTGAGCCAGCCTCTCGCCCGGTTCACCAACAAAGATGCCTCTCCGCAATTGGTATGCATCGAGTCTTTGTGAAATTGTTTCCCGGAAATGGTACGCCACCGAACCCACCCATGACACTATGGTTTGCCCAACCTCCGGAAAAGGAAGCAGATACTGCTCTATAAACGCGTCGAATACGCTCTGAAGAAGATTTCGCACAAATGGATTCTCCTGGTGTTGGGCTGCAAAAGGAGCAAAAGAGGCCAGATAAGCGGCAGGTTGGTTCGCATTGTACACCCGCTCAAGCACAGTATTCAGGTTCAGGTCAGAAAAAGAACGCAGTGATTCCCGCAGTTCATTGGGCATACTGCCGTGGAAGTAAGCCTTGAGCATTGCGCGCCCGATGTGATTGCCGCTGCCTTCGTCACCCAAGAGGTAGCCCAGCGAGGGTTTCTGGGTTCTGAGAGTATTGCCATCAAAAAAGCAGGCGTTGGAGCCGGTTCCGAGAATTGCGCAGATATGCGGTTCGCCCTCATAACAGGCCCTCGCAGCACCCCACAAATCGCTTTTCACCTCTGTGGTCGCCTGCGGCGCAAGCCGCAAAAGTAATTGCCGAATCCTGTTCTGGTTGCTCTCTGAAGAGCATCCCGCACCGTACCAAAACACCTGTTGAGCATCACGAAACGATGAGAGTTCAGAAATTTCTGCAATTTCTTCAAGAAACTCTGACACCCGATTATAATTGGGATTAAATCCCTTGGTTTTGGCCACAGGCTTTACTGATTCGCGCGTGCAAAGCCACCAGTCGCAACTGCTTCCACCCGCATCTATCACCCACACCTGCTCCATCAGGTAGAGAGAATATCAGCAATTCTCAGCCACTCCTTGTCCAATCGCAGCTTGTCGGAGATGGCCTCCTTAAAAGGTGTGAAAACCACCATACTGTTGATGAGTCCTACCATCGCACTCGATTTTCCTTCGCGTAAACCCTCAACCGCCGCCAGTCCAAGCTTGGATGCGAGCAAACGATCGTTGAGCGTGGGCGAACCTCCGCGTTGCAGGTGCCCCAGAATGGTCACTTTGGTGTCGTACTCAGGATAGCGGCTCTTGATCTTTTCGGCCAGTGCGGTGGCCCCGCCTGTTCTGCCGCCTTCGGCAACTACCACAATACTCGATGATTTGTGGTGCGATTTGCTGCGTTCCAATATCTCTCCCAGTTCATCCACACTCATTTCCCGCTCAGGAACTACAATAGCTACGGCGCCTGTAGCCACGCCCGTATGGGCGGCAATGAAACCCGAGTCGCGCCCCATTACTTCCACAAAAAACAATCGGTTGTGCGAACGGGCGGTATCGCGGATTTTGTCAATGGCTTCCATAGCTGTATTGTTGGCCGTATCAAAACCCAAGGTATAGTCAGTTCCATACAGGTCATTGTCAATGGTTCCGGGGATACCAATTACCGGCAATCCGAACTCTTCTTGAAAAATCATGGCTCCTGTAAAGGTTCCGTCTCCACCAATGGCAACCAGCGCATCAATTCCTTCGCTGCGCAGATTCTCATAAGCACGCTGCCTGCCTTCCTTCTCCATAAATGCAGGGCATCGGGCAGACTTGAGGATGGTGCCGCCACGTGGCAGAATGTGATTCACCGAGCGTGCAGAGAGCGGTTCAAAATCTTTGTCAATCATCCCTTCGAAGCCGCGGTAAATACCCACCACCTCTATATCGTAATACACCGACGCGCGCACAACGGCACGCAACGCCGCATTCATTCCGGGAGCATCGCCACCCGATGTAAACACACCAATCTTTTTCAAGGACTTCAATTTTATGTTATCAATGCTTAGCGCCCGATTTACCGAACCATTTCAATCGCCTAAGTTGCCAATTTTTCACGAAATCACTACCTTGTTTTGCTGAATCGTTGTGCGTTTGGGTCTATGAACTCCAACTCGGTTTTACTATCTTTGCGCGGCCCGGAATCTCCCGTGCTGCTTTAACATTGCTGCTTATGTCCACAGAAACACAACTCACCCCAACCGACATCTCTCAATACGTTCAGGAAATCCTTAACGACTACCGTTTGGCCTGTATGAGCCGCGAGGCTTCACTCCTCGGACGGAAAGAGGTGCTCACGGGTAAAGCCAAGTTTGGGATTTTTGGCGACGGAAAGGAAGTAGCGCAGATTGCCATGGCCAAGCAATTTCAAAATGGCGACTGGCGTTCAGGATATTATCGCGACCAAACCTTCATGATGGCCATTGGAGAGCTTACCGTGCAACAGGCCTTTGCCGCGCTTTATGCACATCCTGATTTGGACGCGGAACCCACTTCGGGCGGAAGGCAAATGGGTGGACACTTTGCCACGCGTACCATTGACGAAAACGGAAACTGGAAAAACCTTACTGAGCTGAAAAACAGTTCTGCCGATATTTCACCCACAGCCGGACAGATGCCTCGTCTTTTAGGGCTTGCGCTGGCTTCTAAGGTGTTTCGCGAAAACGAGCAATTGCACAGTTTTGACCACCTGAGCCGTGCCGGTCGTGAAGTGGCTTTCGGAACCATTGGCGATGCAAGTACCTCTGAGGGCCTTTTTTGGGAGACCGTAAACGCAGCCGGTGTATTGCAGGTGCCCATGGTGCTTTCTGTGTGGGATGACGGATGGGGAATTTCCGTTCCCAAAAAATACCAAACCACCAAGGAAAGTATATCAGCGGCGCTTGCCGGATTTAAACGCTCACCCGAAGCGGCAGGTTGGGAAATTATCAACGTAAAAGGCTGGGATTATGCTGGATTGTGTCTTGCGTACGAAAGAGGCGTGCGCATAGCCCGCGAAGAGCACGTGCCGGTATTAATTCACGTGGAGGAAGTGACCCAACCCCAGGGGCACTCAACCTCAGGCTCGCACGAGCGCTACAAAAGTAAGGAGCTGCTTGAGTGGGGAAAAGAATTCGATTGCAACAACCAGTTCCGCAAATGGATCCTGGAATTCAGGTATGAAGGTGAAGCCATTGCCACCGCCGAGGAATTAGACGCGATTGAAGCCGAAGCCAAAAAAACCGTGCGTGCCGAGCAGAAAGCCGCATGGGAAGCCTTTACCCACCCTATTAAAGCTGAAATTGCTGCAGCCACTGAATTACTGGAAAAACTTGCAACCGAAAGCTCCAACGCTTCATTGATTCATGCGGCAATCGAGGAGTTGAAAACCGCTTTCGATGCGACCCGAAAAGACATTTTTACAGCAGTTCGCAAAGGCCTGAGAGCCTCCAGAAGTGAAAACTCTGCCACCCGCAATCAGTTGGCAGCCTGGTACCGGGAGCAAAAAGAACTGAATCACGATCGCTACAGCGGACAATTGCACTCCGAAAGCGCAGAACGGACAGAAAATATCAGGATGGTAGCTCCCACTTTTGCAGATGACGCACCTAAGGTAGATGGTCGCATTATCCTGCGCGATAATTTCGAGGCTCTTTTCCGCAAATACCCTACTCTTCTCACATTTGGAGAAGACACAGGTAAAATTGGCGGTGTGAATCAGAGCATGGAGGGGATGCAGGAAAAATTTGGCACCCTGCGCGTTACCGATACAGGAATCCGCGAGGCCACCATTGTGGGTCAGGGAATAGGGATGGCCATGCGAGGCCTGCGCCCCATTGCCGAAATTCAGTACCTGGACTACCTGCTCTACTGCCTGCAAATCATGAGCGACGACCTGGCTACTGTGCAGTACCGCACCAAGGCCGGACAGAAAGCACCATTGATTGTGCGCACACGCGGACACCGACTGGAAGGCATCTGGCATGCTGGCTCCCCAATGGGAGGAATCATTCACCTTGTACGTGGGGTTCATGTGTGTGTTCCGCGAAACATGCTCACCGCAGCAGGCATGTACAACACTTTGTTGCAGAGCGACGAACCCGCGTTGGTGGTAGAGCCATTGAACGGCTACCGCTCCAAGGAAACCCTGCCCAACAACCTGGGCGATTTCACCTTGCCTTTGGGAATTCCGGAAATTACCCGCGCAGGAAATGACCTCACCATCGTTTCGTACGGCTCAACCTTTAACCTATGCACCCGAGCTGCCGGGCAACTCGAAGAACTCGGCATTGACGTGGAGCTGGTGGATGTGCGAACCTTGCTTCCTTTTGACGTGAACCACCTCATTTCAGACTCCATCCGCAAAACAAACCGGGTGCTGTTTGTGGACGAAGACGTGCCCGGAGGCGCTACCGCTTATATGCTCGATCAGGTGGTAAACGGTCAGAAGGCGTACTACCATCTGGATAGCGAGCCCCGTACGTTGTCGGCCAAGGCCCACCGCCCAGCCTACGGATCGGATGGAGATTACTTCTCCAAACCAAGCGTTGACGATATTGTGGAAGCTGCCTACGACATCATGCACGAGGCTGATCCGGCGACTTTCCCGGCCATTTATTAGCTTTCATGTTTGGGTGAAAATTGCGGTCGGATAGAAATATTCGGCATGCAGATGATTTGCGTCATTTTTTTCTACATTTGGTAGCGAAGTGAGACCAACCCAAACAAACACCTGTTCATGCTGAAGTCATTCCGGCAGATTTTCGGAGTTTTCTGCCTTTTTTTCGGATTGTTATGTTCTGCGGAATCTATCCAGGCCCAAAAAATCACCATCTCAGGAAGTGTTTCCGATCAGATTACCGGTGACCCGCTTATTGGAGCTACTGTTCGAATCAAAGGAACCACCACAGGAGCCATTGTAGACATTGACGGAAAATTCGCCATCACTACCGAAGAATCGTTACCCATTGTACTCGAAGTGTCATTCGTAGGGTACGTTACGCGCGAGTTCACGGTAAATTCCTTCGACGAAAAGCTCCGGTTCAAGCTATCTACGGATGATATCCTGATGAAAGAGGTGGAAATTGTGGGCGAGCGGATAGACGAACGGCAAAAGCAGGCGGCGCTCACAGTAGAAACCATGGACATCATTGCCATCAAGGAAACCCCATCCGGTAATTTCTACGAAGGTTTGGGTAACCTCAAGGGGGTTGACCTTACCTCCCCCAGTTTGGCGTTTAAGATTATCAATACCCGAGGCTTCAACAGCACATCTCCGGTAAGGTCACTTCAACTGATTGACGGAGTGGACAACCAATCGCCCGGACTCAACTTCAGTCTCGGAAACTTTTTGGGCGCCTCCGATCTGGACGTGATGCGCGTGGACCTCATCGCCGGAGCAAGCTCGGCCTTTTATGGCCCCGGGGCTTTCAACGGAGTGGTGAGCATGACCACCAAAAACCCCTTTGTTTTTCAAGGACTCACCGCAGAAATGAAAGTGGGTGAAAGAAACCTTTACCAATTTGCCATGCGCTGGGCCGATGTAATCAAAAACAGCGCCGGCGAGGACAAATTTGCCTACAAGCTCAATGTGCTGTACATGCAGGCACAAGACTGGGAAGCTACCAACGCAGCGCCGGTAGATGGCTCGCCGGTTGGTGCCGATAACCCCGGAGGATACGATGCCGTAAACCGTTATGGAGACGAAGACCTTGCAGGTGGAAACAACTTTTCACAGACTCTCGGGCAGCGCTTCAACTCGCCGGGGCTTGGTATCTTTTACCGAACCGGCTATTGGGAAAGCGACCTGATGGACTACAGCACGGACAACCTCAAGACCAATATGGGACTGTACTACAAAGTAACGCCCAAAACAGAGTTGAGCTATAACTTTAACTTTTCCAACGGATCTACTGTTTACCAGGGAGATAACCGATACCGCCTGCAGGATGTGCTCTTTTTTCAAAACCGTATTGAAATCAGGCAGGAAGACAAATTCTTTATCCGCGCTTATGCCACCCACGAAGACGCCGGTAATACCTATGATGCCGTGGCGACTGCATTTATCCTTCAAAACGAAGCAAAAAGCAATACCGCCTGGAACACCAACTACTCGCAATACTGGAACCAGATTATTCGCCCTCAAATCATTAACAGTTCTGAATATCAAAATTTACTGAGCTCAAATCCGGCGCCTTCTATCGGCGACTTCATTGCGGGCATCGGCACCGAATACGACGACTTTGCGCAGGCGCAGGCGGCTTTCTCAGCAGCCAATTTAGCATGGCGGCAAGAGTTTGTTCCGGAAGTGGAATCATGGCTTCAGAGCAACCCTGAGCTGCTTCAGCAGTGGCACGATGAAACCCGCAAGAATGCCGACACCCAGGCAAGTGGTAACCAGAGTGCCAGACTTGAACCCGGAACTCCCGAGTTTCAGGAAAGGTTTGACGACATAACCAGCCGCACTTTTACAGAAGGTGGTTCTCGATTTTTTGACCGATCGGCACTGTACCACATACACGGCGAATACAAATGGGAACCCAAAATGTGGGATGTGAACTGGGGAACCGTAATTGCCGGTGCAAATGGACGGCTTTACACACCCAACACGCGAGGAACCATTTTTAGCGATACCCTTCAGTACACCCGCGAGGTGATTGACGGAGAGGTTGTAAAAACAGATTCTTCGTACCGCCGCATCACCAATGCCGAATACGGTATTTACGTTGGTTATGAAAAGAAATTCATGGAAGACCAGCTCAAACTTAACCTGAGTGGCCGAATGGACCACAACGAGAATTTCGATCCTGTGTTTTCTCCGGCTGCTTCTTTGGTTTACACCCCCAATATCAATCATAACTTCAGGTTTTCTTTTTCGAGCGCTGTTCGGAATCCAACCCTTGCAGACCAGTATCTTTTTTACGATGTAGGAAGGGCTATACTGCTGGGTAACCTTGATGGCTATGAAAACCTCGTTACTCTAGAGTCATTCGGCGAATACATCAACACCCCGTCGTTGGTGGAAGGCCTTGGAAAATTAGAGTATTTTGATGTGAATCCCGTAAAACCCGAACAAGTGCGCACCCTGGAGTTAGGCTATCGCACCACCCTCTGGGATCGGCTGTATATGGATTTGGGATACTACCACAGTTGGTACACCGATTTCATCGGATTTATTTTGGGGGTTGACCTTGAAGTAAACCCCTTGAGTGGTGCCCCTACCAATGTGCAGGCTTACCGAATTTCTACCAACTCCCAGGACATGGTAACCACCCAGGGTTTCACCGGAGGACTCAATTACTACTTTAAGAACTACACGCTCAATTTTAACTACTCATTCAACAGGCTGGATATGCGTGATTCTGAAGACCCCATTATCCCGGCTTTCAACACACCTGAACACAAATTCAACCTCGGTATCTCCGGTCGGGATGTGAAAATGTTTGGATTGCAGAACTGGGGCTTTTCGGCCAACTACAAATGGATTGAAGGCTTTCTCTTTGAAGGCTCACCGCAATTTACCGGTATGATTGATTCCTACGACCTTTTCGACGCTGCCATCAGCCTCCGCATTCCCAAGTGGAAATCTACGTTCAAACTGGGCGGAAGCAACCTCTTTGGTATTCGTCCGCTCTTTGATGGACGTGGAGATGCATTCAACCGAATGGTAAGAAACGATGTATTGCAAGTGTACGGCGGACCATTCGTTGGAAGATTGGTTTATTTTTCAGTGTTGTTCGAGTTCGACAAAAAATAATTGCTAACTTCATCCCATAAACCAAAACCGCATGAACATGAAAAAATTACTACCCGCATCTCTGATGTTTACCGCCCTGCTGATGGGCATCAACACTCAAGCACAGAGGTATTTAACCGAGATTTTCACGAGCAGTGAGATTGAAACCAGCATGGATGTGACCTATGCCACAAACATTGATTTCCTCTTTTCGAACCTCAGTGACCCGGCGGCAGTGCAAGCTGACCTGATAGCTATTCAAACAGCAATTGGAGGTGGTAATCCCATCCCGGAAGAGTATTATAATCCCGCCAGCTCAACCGCTATCAAGGTGACTGATATTAAGATGGATATCCGCAAGCCCTCTGATGCGGCTGATGACGAAAACGAGCGCCCTGCCATTATTTTTCTGCACACCGGTAATTTTCTGCCTCCCATTGTAAATGGTGGTATTACCGGAAGTAAAATTGACAGCTCGGGTGTAAACCTCGCCAAGCAGTGGGCCAAGCGTGGCTTTGTAGCCGTGAATGCCTCTTACCGCCTGGGGTGGAACCCCGTTTCAACCGACCCTGATGTGCGTCGCGGAACCCTGCTCAATGCTGTTTACCGCGCTTTTCAGGATATCCAAATGTGTATTCGCCACCTCAAAGCCAACGCGGTTGAGCTTGGTATTGACCCCGACAAAATTGTGGTTTATGGTCATGGCACCGGAGGTTACGTTGTAAACACCTTGAACTATCTGGATGATATACAAGAACTCTTCCTGCCAAAATTCATTGACAGCAACACCGGTAACTCTTACGTAGATGTAAACATTGTTGGAGGGCTTGATGGCTACGGCGGATTTCTGAACCTCTACCAGGATATGGGAATAAGCTCTGACTTTGCTTTTGCCGCCAACGCCGGCGGTGCTTTGGGCGATGAATCATGGATGACCGGTGGCGAAGCGCCCCACGTGGCGTTCCACACCATTCGCGACCCCTTTGCTCCTTTTGACGAAGGAACAGTAATTGTGCCTACCACAAACGAAGATGTAGTAGATGTACACGGTTCCAACTTCTTCATTCAAAAAGCCAATGACCTGGGCAACAACAATGTTTTTGCCGATTTCCCATCGGACCCCTACACGGACGCAGCACGTTCGCACTACGGGCAGACTTACGAATACATCTACCCTGCTCCCAACAACACCATCACGGTTGCTTCTACGCCCGAAGGATTGTTCCCTTTCCTTCGTCCAATCAACCCACTGAATGTCTTTTTGAACGAAGGAAGCCCCTGGGACTGGTGGGACTTCAACACCCTTCAGGCAGTAGTAGCCGCATACAATGCAGCAACAGGTGCCAATGTTGATGCCAATAATCTGCACCAGCAAGGTGTTGCCGGTAACCCGGGCATGGGACCTGAGAAAGGACTTGCGCACATCGACACCATTCAGGGATACCTCGTTCCACGTATCATCGCGGCACTCGATCTTGTAACAGGTATTGACGAGGCTCCTGAGAAAATTGTAGAGTTGGATGTTTTCCCCAACCCTGCAACCGACTTCGTCACTTTCGAAACCAAAGGTGAGCGTATTGACTACATTGAGTTGTACGACTTGCGCGGACAGCGTATCATGATTGAAAACGTGAACAACACACGCTACACCCTGCAGCGCCGAAACATAGAAAGCGGCATGTATGTAGCCGCGCTCTGGTTTGATGGTAAACGGGCAACTACCAAGGTGATTTTCAAGTAACCATTATCACTCTGAAATGATTAAAACTCCCGTCCTTTGGCGGGAGTTTTTTTGTACCTTTTATCCATGAGTAAGAAAATCACAGAAGCGTCCTCCCGATACGACAACCTGGAACAAATGCCTGTGCGTGCGTTGCTGGAGAATATCAATCGCGAAGACCACAGTGTACCAATGGCCGTGGCTCAATCTATCAATCAGATTGAAGCGGTGGTGCATGAGGTTGTGAGCCGGATGAAACAAGGAGGCAGGTTGTTCTACCTAGGTGCCGGCACCAGCGGTCGGCTGGGAATTGTTGATGCCTCTGAATGTCCGCCTACCTTTGGCGTGCCCCACAATTGGGTTATTGGATTGATTGCCGGCGGTGATGCAGCCATCCGAAAAGCCGTAGAATTTGCCGAAGACGACCCGCTGCAAGGCTGGAAAGACCTGGAAAGTCATCAGGTAAACGATAAAGATTTTGTGATAGGAATAGCGGCGTCCGGCACCACGCCATATGTAGTTGGTGCGCTGGAACAATGCAACCGTCGTGGCATCGGCACAGGGTGTATTACCTGCAACCCAGGGTCTCCCCTCGCCCGCACTGCCGCCTACCCCATCGAGGTAGAAGTAGGCCCTGAATTTGTAACCGGCAGCACCCGAATGAAATCAGGCACAGCCCAGAAATTAACCCTCAATATGATTTCCACGGCAGTCATGATCCGGCTGCAGCGGGTAAAAGGAAATCGGATGGTTGATATGCAATTGAGCAACCAAAAACTCGTTGAGAGAGGAACCCGAATGATTGCCGAGCAACTGGGCTGCTCAACCCACGAGGCCCACCGCTTGTTAACAAAATACGGCAGTGTGAGAAAAGCCCTGGAGGCCCAACGTGAAGACTGATGCAAGACCTTGAACCTTATTACGATTGGCGTAATCTTTACGCCGCTGAAGCAGATGAACGCTCGCCCTTTTTTGCACGCGAGTACAGCGAGTTTACGTACACCGATCACATCTACGACCACTACATCCACCCGCAGTGGGACAATATGGGCTCACCCTCCTTGTTTATCAAGCTTCTTTTTGCGGATTACGACGAAGGGTTCTGCATCATTGAAATGATTGGCGAGTGGAATGACTGTCTTCACAATGACATCATGACACTGAAGCGCGACATCATTGAACATCTGCAATACGAAGGCATTCACAAATTTATTCTCATCGGAGAAAACGTATTGAACTTTCACGCCTCCGACGATTGCTACTACGAAGAGTGGTTTGAAGAAGTAAGCGAGGAAGACGGCTGGATTTGCCTGCTCAACTTCCGCGATTTTGTGTTGGCCGAAATGAGTAGTGCGGGCATTGACCAGTACATGGCGATGGGGGGTTCTTTCAACACATTCAACAACTGGCGAACCTTCAGGCCTTTGCCTTTGTATCAAAAAATTGAGCAGCTCTTTAACCGTAGGATGCTTCCCGCCTGAAAGCCATCAATCTTTTACACAGCGAACTGAGAATCCGCTTCTGCGATGCTCGAAGGTAGTAAACACGTTGTTATGTCCGTAGCTCAGCTCGCGGTAAAAAGCCTCGTTAGGACCGAAGTCAGTAGATGTCCAGTAGCAGGCCATCACACCCAAAGCATTAAAAAAGCCGTCATCTTCCCTGAACCCTCCCGGGAGCAATGACATTCCGCTCTCATTGGAGCCTCCCATATTGGGCTCAAACCAGTACTGGGTTCCGGCGCTTTTCAAGGCTCCGCCTGCTGCCATACCGCCAAATAAGTCGGTAAGTTCGTCCCACTCTTCATTGGAGGGCACGTGCCAGCCCGCAGGGCAAATATTTCGATCGTCCTCTACTGCATGCCAGTTGTACAGTCTGCCGTAGGGAATTTCGGTATTGCAATCATTCATGTACCATGCACATGCACCATCATCCAGCCATTCCCACACCTCATCATCCATAACAATGGGAATCTCATCGCCGTTGCTGTACGTTGTAGCCCGAAGGTTTTCGGCCATCCATTCCTGGTCTCCCACAATGATAGTGGCGTAGGTGTTACCTTCAATGTCACTTACCTCTCCGTACTCGAGAGCAGCATTCAGGAAATCGTCGATTACACCGGGGGTCGAGACCTCAATTACTTCGCCATAGCCTACCCCCATGCCGTTTTCTGCGAACGCCCGAACATAATAACTTGTTTCCATTTGAAGGTCGGTCAGTTCTACCATAAATGCACCCATGCCACTGCCTGCCTCCAGCACATTGTCGGCAACCGTGGGCCCGGGAGAAGTACTCCAGCAAATTCCGCGAGATGTAACATCCAATCCGCCGTCGTTCAACACCTCACCCATGGCTTCAAACCGATCTTTCAGCACACAATCAACGCCGGTTGTTTCTACCAGCGGTTCAAAAAGCGGGTCTCCATCCATGCTGTGGGTTACGCTGTCAATCTGATTCAGCGGAATTTGCATCACACTACCGTCATTGAGGTAAATGTTCATGGTACTTTGGGCATTCAAAATGCTTGTAGAACCAATCATCAACGAAATGCAAAAGAGGTAGAAATTTCTCATGGTTGTACAACAACTTTAGTGGTGACGGATGCAGTTGGCGTACTCAGTCTGCACAGATAGGTACCCGGTGAAAGGCCGTGAACATTCCACTGAAGCTCATGCAACCCCGGGGGCTGCGTACCCTCGTGAAGCTCGCGAACCCTTAGGCCGCTGAGGCTGTAAACTTCCACACGCAGCTCAGAAGCATCCTTTAACTCGTACTGAATAGTAACATGCGAACGCGCAGGATTCGGAAAAATGTGCGCAGTGAGTTCCTGCGTAAGCTCAAGTAATTCCTCCTGAATAGACGTAGGCTCCTGGTAGTTGAAGTACCTCAACACTTCCAGACTCCACGTATATACCGAGCCGTTGTTGAGATGCAGGCTGATGGTTTCCTCTGTATAGGTGAGTTTGCGCACATCCTCCAGTGAGTAGAAAGCCTGGTTTCCACTTGTGTATTTCATGTGAAGGTGTTGGGCATGTACATCACCCAAGGGTAGGATAAATGGGGAAAACAGCCAGAAAAACGTTATGCCAACCGTGGTTATCTTCATCGCAGGTTGGCCAAAACTACCCCATAATGCCCTCAATACAAAACCGAAAGTCTTGTTTTACTATCGGTTCAAAACAATTTTAAAGATTTTTAACCGGTCTTTGAACAGAAAAGTGCCTCGAAGCAACTATCCCAGCTACCCCATGGTGTGGTACACCTGCTGCACGTCATCGTCATCTTCAATCTTTTCGAGTAGCTTTTCTACCTCTGCTTCCTGTTCTTCAGTAAGTTTTTTGGTGGTGGTTGGAATGCGCTCAAACCCAGATGAAATGATCTCTGCTCCCATTTCTTCAAGGGCTTTCTGGATGGCTCCAAAGGCTTCAAAAGGGCCGTAAATCATCACACCATCCTCTTCGTCAAACACTTCTTCGGCGCCAAAATCAATGAGTTCCAATTCCAATTCCTCGAGGTCTTGGCCGGTTTTCACAATCTTAAAATGGCACTTGCGTTCAAACATAAACTCCACCGAGCCACTCGTACCCAGACTTCCGTTGTGCTTGGTGAAATAGCTACGCACATTGGCCACGGTGCGGTTGGTATTGTCGGTTGCCGTTTCAACCAAAATAGCAATACCGTGAGGACCGTAACCTTCATAAATCAACTCTTTGTAATCATCACCTGAGTCTTTAGCCGAGGCCTTCTTGATGGCGCGCTCCACATTTTCTTTGGGCATGTTAACCGCCTTGGCGTTCTGAATCACAGCCCTCAGTCGCGAATTGGTTTCGGGGTCGGGGCCGCCCTCTTTCACTGCCATAGCGATATCCTTACCAATGCGCGTAAACTGCTTGGCCATTTTAGACCACCGCTTAAACTTGCGCTCTTTTCGAAACTCAAATGCTCGTCCCATGATTTACGAATTTAGGAGGCCAAATTTAGTGGAATTTCAAGTGAAAGAAACACCTGACCGGATGATCTGTGTTTCCTGAGGATTTCACGTTGATTCGCTACCTTCGCAAGCGCAATACCTTCTGAAATGAAACTTAAACATACTGTTGCTGAGCGATTTCTGCGTTACGTTAAGATTGACACCCAGAGTGATGAAAATTCTCCCAGTTGCCCCTCCACGGAAAAGCAAAAAGACCTCTCGCGTTTGCTGGTGAAGGAACTTCAGGAAATGGGCATTGAGGATGCCGAACTCGACGAGCATGGCTATGTCTATGCCACCATTCCGGCCAATACCGACAAAAACGTTCCCGTACTTTGCTTCTGTGCGCATGTTGACACCTCGCCCGATCTTACCGGCACAAACGTGCAACCCATTGTACACAAGAACTATCAGGGTCATGATATTGTGCTGCCCGGAAGGCTCGACACCGTTCTAAGCCCTTCAGACCACCCCGAATTGCTGAATCAAATCGGCAACGATATTATCACCACCGACGGCACTACCTTGCTAGGCGCAGACGACAAGGCCGGAGTGGCCGAAATCATGGATGCCGCGTGGCAACTTGTTCACAACCCTGACATTTGCCACGGAAAAATCAGGTTGCTCTTTACACCCGACGAAGAAATCGGGCGCGGGGTGGACAAGGTTGATCTTGAAAAGCTCGGAGCCGAATATGGATACACCATGGACGGCTCCACCGCGGGCTCGCTCGAAGACGAAACCTTCTCTGCCGACGGAGCAATCATTACCATCAGCGGGGTAAGTGCACACCCGGGCTTTGCCAAAGGAAAGATGGTAAACGCACTCAAAGTTGCCGCCCAGTTTGCGCAGCTCCTCCCCGACCGCCTCAGCCCTGAAAAAACTTCGGGGCGCGAAGGGTTTGTACACCCCTACCATGTGGAGGGTACAGCCGAAAAAGTGCAGATTCAAATGATCATACGCTCATTCGAAAGTCACATGTTACCTGAATATGCAGCGGTGACGGAGCAATGCCTGAAGCAAGCTGTGGCAGCCTATCCGGGATCAGCCTATCAAATGGAAGTGAAAGAACAATACCGCAACATGAAAGAGGTGATTGATCGGCATCCCAGGGTGGTTCAATACGCCGAAGAGGCCATTGAGAGTGCCGGTCTCGAGCTAAAAAAAGGAGCCATTCGCGGTGGAACCGACGGCAGCCGTTTGTCGTTTATGGGGCTTCCTTGTCCGAATGTTTTTGCCGGAGGACACGGTTTTCACTCACGCTACGAATGGGTTAGCATTCAGGACATGGAAAAAGCCGTAGAAACCATTCTTCATTTGGTGCAAATCTGGGAAGAACGCTGCTGAGTCTCCTTCCAGATTCAACAACAAAAAAGAAAAGAACCCACAAAAATTATTTAGCTTTCCCCATTGGTAAATCGTTCCAGATGTTTTCACTCTTTGTAAAGTTCCGAATGTTTTTGGTGCACCCGGTTGAGGTGGCCAAAAAGCCAATGTCGCTCCTGACACACTTCAAGGAACTTGGAGCTTTGTTGCTCATGGATGTTTTCCTGATGATGTTTTTAAGTGTTCCCATCCTTATTTTGGAACAACTGGAAGTATTCAGTCAGCAGAATCATGAGGTGATGCGGATGGTTCAGGGCTTGCCTCTGCCTTTGTTGCTGTTGTTGGGCGTTATCCTGGTTCCGTTGCTGGAAGAGGTCATTTTTCGACTGCCGCTTCGATACCGGCGCAATTACCTGCTGAGATGGGTGGTGTACATTTCTTCAAAGCTACGCGGAAAAAACATTACAGATGGTCATGAAGAGGCTCGTAAAGTGTGGCAACGACATTACCGTTGGGTATTTTACGGTTTTACGGTGGCCTTTGCGTATGTGCACATGAGCAATTTCGGGGAAGTGAGTTTAACCATGTGGCTCGTATCTCCTTTTCTGGTAGCTCCGCAGTTGGCAGCTGGGCTGATCATTGGCTATATCAGGCTTCGGCAAGGGTTTATCTGGGGAGTTGTGTTTCACGCCACGCATAACTTTGTATTTCTGGCCATTCCCATTTTTTCGGCTGTGGATACTCCGGTGGTAAACATAGAGGATGAGGCGTACAACATTGTGATTGAGGAGGTAGCCGATTTCAGTTTGGGTAACCACTCCCTAAAAACCGGCCCGTACAGATACGAAACGCGTTTCAGTTCAATGCGTAGGGTACTTTCGAACGCGTTAAATGAAAACCCGCTGAGCATTGAATTTGAAAACGAAAAACTCGCTGACCGTCGTTTGCACGTGTCGCTACAGGTTAATGACAGCACACAAAGTATGCAGAGTATTCTGCTGCGACACATGCTGCAACACTATGAACTGAAAGTGGACTCAAGCTACAAGCTCACCAAAATTTACCGTCTGGATATCAGCAATAGCGACAAACTCGCTGAGCAGTTGCGCGTAGGGAAAAAGGCGAAAGAAATTGAGACCAAGTTCACGCCAACACGTGTTTCGCTTATCAATGCCAATATGGAGATGCTTAAGAGTATTTTGGAAACGCATTACCGCATTTTTGTGGTGACCGAAATACCTGACACAGCGCGATATGACTTTTTGATTCCGCTGCACGACAAGGAAATGCTCAACAAGCAACTCAAAAGCTATGGGCTGGAATTAACCCCTGTAGATTCAGAGTTGCGTTTTCTGACTATTGTGGAGGATGGGAAGAAGTAGATTGGTCTTTTTTCGCATCAGGCCCTTTCTGCAATTTGCTTGAAATAATGCTCAAGCGAGTATATTTACAATGTGGAAATCAAGTATCGCAGAATAGGTGTTGTGGAACGAAAACACGGTTTTTTACAATCAAAATTACAGGCGGAGGCCTGGTGGTCTGCGGCGTAGCGAGACGTTACGACGATCGGGGGGGGGTTCGGCAACGGTACTATTGTTGAGTTTTACGATTTTGAGCCGAACACCACAGTGCTCCGGTCTGCTAAACGTACCCATCCAATCTGTTACCGAAAAGCTTACAAAGTACACTCCTTTCGGGTTGTGGAATTTATGACTTCTGGACATGTTTTCAAACTTTCGTCCTAGTATGCAGATATACTCTAGTAACAACAATCAATTCCACGAGAAAGCATTGACTGCGTGGAACTTGAATTTCGCGCTAGCGGGGTATTCCTCGCCCGGTGAATTCAAAAAATTCAATTGTGATTCACGGAAACACCTTCTTTTCGTCTGAAAATATATTTGTTAGATTGAATCTTTCTTTTTAGGTTTACCTAATGTTTAATCATTTGAGCATCATATTCCTTGAATGACTATTCTATTAACCGAATCCTTTTTATTATGAAAACAACTTTTTCTCTTGTAATTCTTATTGGCCTTACCATCGTTTCATTCGGCCAGATTCAATCTACTGACCAACCGATTGAGATTCGTAACTACACCTTATGTACAATAAGATTTATTGTGCATTGTTCAAGCAATGGTGATTGTGATCCAATGGGAACAACAGCTTTGGCAGAGCAGAGTATCGGGCCCAATGACAGTACCTCACTGAACCAATGCACCGGCCATTTCGCTTTCATTAAATTTTCATTTGATCTATGGGCAACATCTCATGTAATTGGTTTCGATACGAATTTACCAAATATTTGTGCTGGCTTGGAAGATTGTGATAATTACGACATGCCCTATGAATATCACGTGGGGGACATCGATGAAGACTGTATTGGGGAGGATGGTGAAATCCGGGCAAATAGGGGAGAATCGGGATGTGTTATTTGGTTTAAACCATAACCGCCAAAATTGAATTTTGAATCAAATTTTCGAATTGGTCAACTTAAATCGTGTACAATGAAAATTATTCTTAATAAACTACCCTACAGAAGTTCAAACATGCGCTGCATTATACCATTGATACTATTATTCGTTTCCTGCGGATTGGGATTAAACGGCCAAATTCCGTTTATAACAAAATGGAAAACAAACAATCCTGGCATCTCCGATAATTTTACTGTCCGGTTTTCAGTGGAAAGCCAAAGTGTTTACGATTTTGAAATAGCCTGGGGTGATGGTGTCATTGAAAACTATGCAGGGCAGGGCAGCGAGCTGTCTGTGGAGCATACCTATGCCGATACCGGGGTTTATACCATTGAAGTAAGTGGCACCTATCCCCGAAGCAGATTCAATGAGTCAGGAGATAAGTTCAAAATTATTGAAATTGTACATTGGGGCGATATCGAATGGCAAAGTTTCGAAAGCGCATTCAGAGGATGCGAAAACCTTGCTATGGTAGCCGATGACGTGCCCGATTTGTCTGGTGTAAACGACCTGAGCTATATGTTCTGGGGTGTGGACAGTATCAATCCTTCTATTTCTAACTGGGATGTTTCTACCATCACAAATATGGAAAACATGTTTACGGCAGCTTCTTCGTTCAACCAACCCATTGGCAATTGGGATGTGTCGAATGTAACAGATATGAGTTGTATGTTCTGCGCCAATCAACTGTTCAATCAACCACTGAACTCTTGGGATGTTTCAAATGTGGTCGATATGGCCAGTTTGTTTGGCTCTGCATGGTCATTTAACCAACCGCTGGATCAGTGGGATGTTTCCAGCGTAACCGACATGAGCGGAATGTTTCAGGGAACTCAGTCTTTTAATCAACCCATTGGAAATTGGAATGTTTCGAATGTGGAGAGCATGAGCCAAATGTTTATGAATGCTTCGGCGTTTAACCAACCGCTGGATGATTGGAATATTTCGAACGTAACAACCATTAACAATATGTTTTGGAACGCTACGGCATTCAATCAACCGCTGAATTCATGGGATGTGTCCAGTGTAGATGATAACGGTTTTGTCAACATGTTTCGGAATGACGTTTCGTTTAACCAGCCACTTGATCAATGGGATGTCTCAGGCATCAATACGATGAGGAATATGTTTTCTGGCGCGGTGGCGTTTGATCAGTCACTTGAAACCTGGGACGTTTCATCTGTTACCGATTTTGAGGGAATGCTCGATAACTGTGGAATGAACCCCTGCTACTACAACAGTACATTAGAAGGTTGGTATAATGCGGCTCCACAAACCAACATGAACCTGGGGGCTGTGGGGATGGAATATACTGAAGAAGGTGAGGCATTCCGCCAGGCATTGATCAATGATTTTTCTTGGTCAATAACTGGTGATGCCCAGACCGTTTTACCGGCTTTTGAAGTAAATTATGTGTTGAATGGAACCGAAATCGCTATTGTGGCCAATGGTGGTTCCGGAACTTATACTTTTTTGTGGACAGGCCCCGGTGGCTTTTCTTCGGAAGACACTGTGATCACGGCGACAGAAAATGGATTGTACACCGTTGTGGTAAGTGATGGTTGTGAGCTCTTGGAGGAAACCATAGACGTGCTGACTGTTGGCATTGAACCTGTTGAGGGTTCATCGGTAGCTGTGTTTCCCAATCCTGTCAGCCGGATTCTCAATATCAATCTCAGCCATTTTACCGCCAACGCCGGAGTACAGATTCACAACCTTTCCGGTCAATTGCTACGGGAGGTTCAATTGCAAAGTTCAGAAAATAAGGTTGATGTGAGTTGGCTACATCCCGGGGTTTATCACTGTATTATCAGAAATATGGACGGTGAAAGAATTGAACAGTTTCGTTTTGTGAAAATCAACTGATTAAAACGATCTCAAATTTAGTATCCGAACTTTTTATTGTCAATAGTTTCGCACATAGATTCTGCCACAAAAATTTGTATCATTTCAAAACAAATTCCATCTCAACACATACCGGAAAGTGATCGGAAATCCCCCGTTCCTACGCGAAAACCAATTCGACGCAGTCAATCCTTTCGCGTGGGCGTACACTTGATAAGGAGTTGATCCTGTTCATTTCTTGTCTCCATTTCACCCCACTAAAATAACATTTTCAAGCAAACCCTGCTCACCGGCATAATCCAGTGCGCTACTGTACAGGTAATGATGTGGCTCGGCAACAAAACCTGCTTCAACCGGATTTTGATGGATATAATTGACTTTTTCATCTATCACTGCATTGCTCCACAATTCTATCGGCTTATTGTCATGCCTCCAAAACTGATAGTGTTTTACATTTGAAGATTTTTCTGCAGCCTCTTTGAAATGTTCTAACATCCATTCTTTTCTGCTTTCTTGTGGATGGACTTTTATTGCTTCAACGATCTTTCCGCTGGTGAATCGTTTCATATCGCCGAGTACATTGTCTGGTTTTTGGTTTTCTGTAGTTCTGAATACCAAATGAACGTGATTGGTCATAATGCACCAAGAGAAAATCTCCATCCCCTTTTCGTTTTGACAAAACCGTAAGCTATCAAGTACGATATCGCGGTAGTCGCGTCGGCTAAAGACATCAATCCAATCTATTACCGCGAAGCTTACAAAATAAACTCCTTTCGGGTTGTGGAATTTATGACTTCTGGACATGAGATTGATGTTGCGGGTTTATGGTTTAAAGTTAAGCAATCCGTTATATATCAGCATTCCCACGCGAAAGGATTGACTGCGTCGAATTTCATTTCGCGCGGGAGCGGGGGTTTTGAACACACAGGGCTTAAAGTCATAGCAATAGTTTCAGAGCACAATTTACAAATCTTCGTTTTATCTACTGCCGCTTCTTTCGTTTTGAGGAATTCTTCTCCATCTGCCTAAAGAGCGGCTCCAGGGCCATGTGCATCAGGGTATCGAGCACGGCTTGAGGGAATTCGTGGGTGATGGGGGTGTCGGCGGGGACGATTTTTGTTTAATATATGTCGCCTACAGAACAAACAATCCAGACAAGAGGCTCCGTAGATTCATGAATCAATCTTATTTGGATTTGAATCCAATTGGAATTCTCGGGGTCTCATTTTCTTTGATAAACTGCTTCAGATAATTGAAGATGAGATCAATCTTCTCATCCTGGCCAGTTACCTTCTTGCGTATTTCTTCCATTTGGAGCAACAAGTCCTTATGTGTAAGAAGCATTTCACGCATTTTCACGAACACTTCAATGATGCTTATGCTCATCTGTACTGCACGGCCACTTCTCAAGACATTTGCAAGCTGTAAAACGCCATGTTCGGTAAAAACATACGGCATAGCCCCGCCCAGGTGCTGTTTGGAAGGTATCGCATTTTGCGATACCATGTTTTCGGTTTCTTCTTCTGTCAGCCGGAACATAAAATTTTCGGGAAAGCGCTCCTCATTTCTTTTGACTTGCTCTCTTAGCCTGATTGGCTTTACATCATAAAGCTCTGCCAAGTCCCGATCTAACATTACCCGTTGATCCCGAACCAAATAAATCTTGCTTAAAATGGTCTCCTGTGGTACGATTTCATTCTTAGCCATATTCTCTTATTTCACTTTGTAAAACTACTTTTACTGAGTCTCAAACGGATAAACTGCATCAATATCCGTCTGAATATCTTTCGTCTGATTGACTATGCAATCATACAACAAATCAAAATGTGCTTGCCCTCAAGATAGCAAGCCTCACAACATCCACCACACCCCCATCCACCCTCACCGCCCCTTTTCCATTTGTTTCAGCAGCGGCTCCAGGGCAATGTGCATAAGGGTGTCGAGCACTTCCTGCGGAAATTCGTGGGTGATGGGGGTGCCGGAGGGGACGATTTTTTCGTCCCAGCGTGATATATTCCTGAGATACAACAGCTCTCCATTTTCGTAGTAAGCGATGTAAATTTGTTGGCCGATAAGGTAGCGGTCATTGCCTGTTTCATATATTGGCCCGATTCCACCGCCCCCTGATTTCTCGGGTTCCAAACTTACATTGTAGCACACAATTGGAACCATGGTATTTCCCTCAAAACGTTGAGTACGCATAAACTCGATAAGTCTCCTTCTGTTCCATCTCAATGAAGGGTCAATCAGGAGGGCCAGGCTTGACTCATTCACAAGACTATCAATGGAGAAACCGTACTCCTTCAAAGTAACTGCGATAATGGAATCCATCTTATCGGGTAACTGCAAGGTGTCTGAAATAATCCTTTTGCTACCAATCCTTTGTCCTGCTGAAAAATGAAATGAGGAAATATCAATATATTCCGCATTCAATCTATGTGGCAGGGATCGATCATTTACCAATCGCTTTTGGGTGAAATATGGGTGAACACACGAATTGAGCAAGAACAGGCTTGCATAAACAACCAGATTCTTCATGCTACTGACCGAGTAATATGTTATGGCTTGTATTTAACCATTTATATCCCAATAAATAGCCTTTTGCTAGCTGTGAACGTCCGGTGTAAAACCCGCCCTGAGGATAGCCGTTGTACCTGGCATAAGATCGCTGCTTGATAAGGGAAGTTACCGACCACTCGGCGGCATAAGTGCCAGCACCTAGACCAATGCGGGTGTAGTCACCGAGCTCACCTTCTGCACCCACAAAATAACCTTGTGTTACGACTCCCGACAATCCCCCCGCCGCAAACATGCCCAGATGCTCCCAAGGGGTGCGACCTGTAAAATACTCTTGCGGGCTGTAGGCAA
>REDV01000098.1 GCA_007695365.1 Cryomorphaceae bacterium
TATCACAGTTGTCAATAAAGGCGGTGCCTCCAAAATCTCCGTTGCAGTCGGCCACGCAGGGCTCATTGCCAGTATTTCCTCCTACGCAGTTGTCGCAGTTATCAATAAATGCCGTACCGCCGAAGTCGCCGTTGCAGTCTGCTGTACAGGCCTCCTCGCCGGTGGTTCCGCCCACGCACTGGCCGCAATTATCAATGAATGCGGTTCCATTGGGTACGTTGTTGCAATCCAGGCAGGAAGTGTATTCGCAAGTGCCGTCATCGCTTGTTGCATCGGGGTTGTAGTTGCATGCCGAAGGATCGGCGCAACCGGGTACTTCGGGCTCACAGTCGTTTCCAATAAACATCTGCAATGTGCCTGCATTGATATAGGGCGTGAGAGTGTTTCCGTCGGCCTGCGAAATCATCACCACCGGAATATTGATTTGGTCTGCGAAATCTCCCGCTCCCATGGCAGCAGGCCCACCTCCGGAATTGTTTATTACGATGAGGGCGGTGGCGCCTGCATTCTGTGCGTTCAGAGCCTTTGCGCTGAATTGGCAACTACCTCGCAAAGCCACAGCGATATTGCCGTTCAGTTCAGAGCTATTGACAAGTGCTCCACAGCCCAGTGTTGGGCTACCGGAACCGTCATCAACCCATACAGCCTGTCCGGTTACGCTGGGTTCGCCTACCGTTCCGCCCCATCCGCTTGACGTGGCAGTTGTGTATGTAAACAAGCCTGCCGCTTCAGGTGGAGACAGAGCGCGTACAACAGGCTCAAAGCAAGGTTCCGGGCAGCTGCCGTCGTCGCATGTAGCCAATGGATTGTAGTTCTCTGCCGTTGGATCGGTGCATCCAAAAATGTCTTCATCGTCTATGGTTCCGCTGCAATTGTCGTCAATACCATTGCAGGAGATTTCGCTCATTCCCGGATTCACATTGGGGTCGCTGTCGTCGCAATCGGTGTTGTTGTCGGCATAGGCGCAGAAAACATTGTTTAGGGTAAAGGTTGTGCCTCCCGGGCGTGTTCCTGAGGCGAGGGTGATTCCCGTTCCTGTTTCAATCAAGTAATTGGGAGTGTTGTCATCGAACTGTCCTTGTGTTTCAATAAAAAAGCTGAAAGGGCCATTGCTGGAATTCACACTGGCACTGAAGCTTCCCCCGTTTGAAGTATTACCATAGGGGCCTCCTTGCAAAATTACAGTACCGCCGCTGTCACTAAAGGTCCAGGTAACTTCGTCCAGCCATCCAGTACCGCTTATGGTAATCACATAGTTGTCATCGCACGGGTTTTCACACAATGGATTCTCGTCGTTCATATCACCAAATCCGTCTCCATCAGCATCCACGTACCAGCTCGTTCCAAACTGGCAACTGCCATCGTCGCAGTCTGCATTGGGGTTGTAGTTACACGCCTCCGGATTGGTACATCCGCTGGTTGCACTACAGCTTCCGTCGTCGATAGTGGCTTCAGGGTTGTAATTGCACGCGTTGGGGTCGGTGCATCCAAAAACCTCATTGATCACCCGAAACATTCTATACCCTTCGGGCGCAACGATGGGCCTCACCTGCACCTTGCCCGAGTTGGCCACGCCTTCTACGTAGTAATATACCTTGGAGCCAAACGGTTGTGCCGGAATATCTGCCGTCCACTCGTTGTTTCCGATGGAGGTCATGCTTACAGCGGTATAAGGGTCGTTGAGGTCTGTTTTCCAATAAAGTGTAGCACCTGAAATACCTGATTTGTGATTGATGTACGCGGTTAAGGGGTAAGGCTCGGCGTTGTTGTCGGTGTCGGGCAGTGGCTGATAGCTGATCAGCAGCGGGTCATCCACACCTACTGAATGGGTAATACAATGAATGGCCCCCAGCGCTCCGATCATGCCCATACAGTTAATTCCCACAATGTTGTAACCGGGCAACTGCTCTTCATAGATACGCAGTGCAGTCGTGTCGTACTGTTCGTAGTAGATGGGCACGATAACCGTTTTGTTCACAAATACCGAGTTGGTATAGGTGAGGTAGCGGCCATTACCATCTGGGTAAGGCCCGTTTTGCGGGCTTACAGCAGGGTCAGGCGGAGCCGGAACCTCCACAATTTTAAAAGGTGTGCCCCACTTGGTGGTGTAGTTGTTTTGCACCATTTCCAGGTTGGTGGCTATTTGGGGGCCGTCGGCTACACCTTCGGGGTATTTCGACACCAAGATGGTTTCCTCATCGAGCAGCTTCATGTGCATGTCAATGTGGTGAATGCCATCGTAGGGGAGTTTTTGCATGATGATAAAGGGGTCAACTCCCATGTAATCCTGGTAAATACCATTGATTTCGGCCACGGTGTGGTTGGGATAGGGTGCGCCCCATGAGGTAGTCCCTCCCTGGTTTTCGTCCAGAATCAGGCTGCTGGAAAAGCCTCGGCCAAACCCATCCGACATAAAGTTTCCGCCACAGGCCATCAGGTCGTTGGGTGGAGTAGTGGTACTGTAAACATCTATGTCAAGGTAGTTACCAACCACGTCGGGAATCACATCGTCAAAAGGCCTTGGGCGGTTGTAGATCCAATCTACCATGTAGCGGTCGTCCACCTCATTTCCGTAAACGGTGTGCGCCATATAGTCGCGTATCCACACGGAGTTGAGGTCGGCACTTACAATGCTCACATTGTTGAGGTCCATGGGGGGGCCACCGGCATTGTTTGAGGTGAGGTAGTTGGCGGTGGTATTTGGGTTTTCAGAGAGAATAATCACCTCTGCTTCCTCTTTAGCTGCGGCCACTATTTGCTTGAGGATGGAAGGGTAGCTGCGCCATGCAATGGTGAGTGCTTCTATTTCTTCCCACTCGGCGGCCGTTCGTTTGTTGGGATAAACCGGAGGGGAGGTAATCCCGCGATCGGTGGGTGCAACGATGCCGCGTTGATGGTAAAGTTCAATTTCTTCCGGGGTGACGTAATTGGGAAAGGAAGTTGTGTCTTGCTGCCCATAGGTGAGAAGGGAAGCGCCCCACAAGAGGAACATCAGGTAGAAATGTTTCATAATCCGGTGCAGATAAAGGTTGAAAACCAGATGAAACCCGTGAAAATCACGGCACTTCTGTCTTCAACCGAAAGGTTGTTTTGGTTAGTGCCTGCCCAAGTTACAAATTAAGAAGTGAAAGGGAGGCAAGAACCCCGACCCAAAAAGATTCGATGATGGGAACGCTATCCGGTCGTGTTTTTTTTTCTTACCCGCGAAATGTCATGCCCTTCTGACGTTCTCAGGTTCTTCGTCTGACCGACCTGACAGAGTACATCGGAATTGTGGGAGTTGAGCATTTAGGGCATGGCTGGTCAAAGTGGTGATTATTGAAAGAAAAAACCCCCGACGATTGCTCGCCGGGGGTTTCTTTATTTGATTCAACAAACGCTTACAGGTCCTCTGACGGACTCTGTCAGGTTTGTAGATTACAACACAATCAGTCGCTCGGTAGCGAAGCGTTCGCCATCCACTACTACATGAACCATGTACATTCCTGTAGCGAGGTTCTTGCTGAAGTGAATCAGTCGGCTTACGCTGTCGCCCACGTGGCCAAATCCTTCATTTTGGATCAACTGTCCGTTGATGTCGTAAATCTGGATCATCACCTCGTGGTTTTCGTCACCAAGGCCTGAGAGCTCAAGACGTACCTCTGTGCCCATGTTGGGGTTGGGGTACAGCATTGAGTTCTGATCAGCCAATGTGCGAACTGCGGGGATTTCGTCGGTTGGAGCACCCGGACCACTGATGGTGAAGTTACAGATGGGTCCGAAGTCACCGAGAATACCACCTTGCTGCACACGCACACGGGCTTCATAATCGCCGGCAGTGAGCAGAGGGCTGATTTGGTTCCAGTTCAGGTTGATGCCCGGATTAGGCCGCTGAGCTGTACTGGTCACTCCTGTGGTGAGGTTTACAAACTCCCATTCGTAGAAGTCTGCTGCACATACACTCTGAGCAAGCAGGGTTCCATTGGGCGCATAAGTCACACCACAGTACTGAGGACGAACAGCCACGTTGTTGGGCGGAAGTGCCAGAGAAACAGGTAGTGCATTGCCGTAGCCGCTCCATACACCGTTAACTTGCACTTCAACCGAAACCTGGTAGGTAGTACCGGGTACGAGACCATCTACCCATGACAGGCGCACTCCAGGGTTGTTGGCGTTGCGCTGGTACTCAATGGGAGAACCTGTGCCGTCGTCAAACAACCAGCGGTAATCCTGACTCTCCGCAACACTAAAGGCTATCACAATATCGCAAAGGGCGTAGAAGTTGCCTTGCGAATTGGTAGGTGTGTATTGCGGACGTACCTCAGTAAGTGTGATGTTCGGACTTGTACTTACGGTACAAACAGAAGCACCGGGGGCATTAACATCGGATCCAATTACCTGGAATACACCCCAGGTTGGGCCGATACCCGGAAGGTCAATAAGAACACGAACATGGACGTTGTAAGTCTTGCCGTATTCCATTCCCAACCACCAGATGAATGTGCTGTAGTTAGGCTGACCGCGCTGGTACAGTGTACTGCCGGTACCATCAACTTCCGATGTCAACCACTCATAGTCGAGTATTGAGAGGGCAGTCATGGTTTGCGGTGATGCACCAATGATGTCTTCCAACTGGAAGCCACCCTGGTTGCAAGCAAACAGAGGGTTGTTCGGGTTGTCCTGAACCTGAGCAATCGGGAAGTACTGAACATTCACAAGGAATGAAGCAGGCGTCAGGTAAGCGTTTCCGTAGTAATCGCGGATACGAACCACGTAGTCACCGGCCTCCAGGTTCTCCAAGAAGATGCTCACAGGTCCGCTTCCGGCAGGTGCAGTGCTCTGACAGCCTTCGCACGCCGGCTGGAAGGTAGTAGCACTTGCGCATGCTCCATCCCAGCTTGTATTACAGCAGAACGGATCGTTCGCACAAATTACTGCCTCACAGTTTGGATCGCTAGAGAAGCCAGGAGTGGGTTGACTTTGATTGCAGAACGGTGCCGAATTAGCTGCAAACTCGCAAGCCACAACGGTTCCGTCGCAGGCATCCAGTACCTCAACCACGCCAGCAAAACCACTGAACGGATTCAGATTCACCCAGTAGTGATTTTCCAATGGAACGTTAAAGGTGTAGAACACATCCGCACCATTGGTTCCTACACAGGCGGTTGAACCATTGGTAGAAGCACCGGT
Source organism: Cryomorphaceae bacterium (assembly GCA_007695365.1). NCBI lineage: Bacteria > Pseudomonadati > Bacteroidota > Flavobacteriia > Flavobacteriales > Cryomorphaceae > Cryomorphaceae bacterium. The sequence continues at coordinate 5,170 of REDV01000098.1, forward strand.
GAGCGTACCCAATACGTTCTGTGTGGCAGGCCACTGCACCGGAGTGAGGGTCTGAGCAGCCACGCAGTCGTCATTAGGCGGAGGCAATACACAGGTTCCATCATCGAACGTAGCATCCGGATCGAAGTTCACAGCAGCGGGATCAGTACAACCGGGGATCACAAGGAATCCGCAATAGATTTCAAAAATCCATGGGTTGTAGGTTCCTGTTGTCTGACACGAAACAGACCCATCTGACGTGAACGTGATGAACAATCCGTTACCCAGGGTTGACTCAACAATCAATCCATCCAACTGAATGGTGAGCCCCGGATTAGTATAGAGCATTGGTGCTCCGGCATTGTCACCATCGTAAATGGTCAGGTTATCCCAGGTTGTTGACTCAACGGTACCCTGCAAAGCAAAGAGGATGATGTCTTCACCCGGAGTATCAGGAGCAAAGTACCACGAGTTATTCTCGTTGTTACCATAGCAGTAGGTAAACTCCTCAGGCGGTGTTGAGCATGAAGGCAAAACACAACTTCCATCATTCTGCGTTGCGGCAGGGTTGAAGTTCACAGCGTTTATGTCAGTACAACCTGGCACCTCAACCGTTGCGCAGTACACGTTTGCGTTGATGGGGTTGTACGTTGTGGTAGATTGACAAGAAGTGAAAGCATTCGACGTAATGGAAATTAACAAACCATTGCCCAGGGTTGACTCTATAATCAATCCGTCTAGCTCAACAACCGTTGTCGGGTTGTTGTAGAGAATCGGGGCACTGTCGTCGATTCCATCATAGATCACAAACTGATCTGAGAAGCTGCCCTGAATGGTACCTTGAATGAACGAAATAATCACCTCAGCCCCCGCACTCGTTGGAGCCAGGTAGAACAGTGTGTTTTCGTTATCACCGTAGCAGTAGGTAAACTGCACGGGCGGTTCGGTACAAGCAGGCAAGATACATGAGCCATCATCCTCCGTAGCAGCAGGGTCGAAGTTCACAGCCTGTGGATCAATACAGCCACAGATAGCATTAGAGCTTACATTGAGCGTCTGGTTGCAGGTAGCATCATCGTTGTGCTCTACGGTAATCTGAGCTGACTGGCCGATATTGAAAGGTCCAAGGTTTACAATATCACCACCATCAAATGTACCCACGTTTACCAATGGTGGGTTCGCAGACAACCACTGTGCGGTTAGCGTTCGACCCACTTGCGCAGTACCACAACTGCTATTGGTGTGCACGTGTAGGTAGTACGAGCCCGTGGTAAGGAAGGCCGTAATAGGCTGCGTTCCGGCTGCAATGTAGTTGTTAGACAAATCGGTAACCGTCAGGAAGTCACTGGCAATGGTGCTGGTAAACTCGTAGGTTCCGGCGCCTGTAACATTCACCGTTGAGCGCTCACCTGCCCACACACCGAAGGTGCTTACAGGCGTGCCGTTGTCCGATACGTTAATGGTACCGAAGTTTACGGTGGTGAAACATCCGGGTTCGCTAGAGGCTGAGCCAACAATTACATCGTAGTCCGTAGCATCGCCATCTGTACCAATCTCCAGATCTACTGTAAACGTTCCGTTCAAGCAGTCATTGATGACGGTTGTGGTAAGTGTCGGGAAGTCGCAATCAGGAATGATACAGCTTCCGTCGTCGAGCGTTGCAACCGGATCGAAGTTGATTGCCTCCGGATCAGTACAACCTGAACACTCAGAAGAGGTAATGGTCAGGGTGTACACCGAGCCTTCAAATATTGGTATCCAATAAGTGCCTGCAAGTAGCTGATCGTAGAACAGTGTGATGTTACCATCGGGGCAGGAGGTGAAGTTAAAGTTGTCTGCAACCAGGTAGTTACCCGGGAATGTAGCCGGACATCCGGTTGAAATTCCGGTGAAACCTGTACCTGGAGCAGGAACACTTCCACAAAGGCTGATTTGAACGTTGCTGGCACACTGGGTGAGCTCAATGGCTTCCCATGCCTGCCCAGCTCCGTAGCTCTGGTTAAACGAGTTATCATTTGCACCAATAGAGCTTCCGTTCAACACCAAAGTAGCAGGTGAAGTGTAAGGAACCGGTGTCACATCAGCACAGTCGTCGTTGTCGATGAATGTGGTAAAGAGCACGGCGTTTCCGGGATCGGAAGGATCACCGGCACAATCTTCAACCACTACAGCTTCATACTGGGTAAATCCTGTAAGACCGCCAACGGTAACGGGGCCTTGAGGATTACTTGCTGCAACGATTCCGGTTTCAGATGATACTTCATCCACACCTGGCGTGAATCCCGGCAATCCAACGTAAACAGTGTAGGTAGCTCCTGCTCCGTTGTTAGAATCCCAGCTAACGTCCACGCTGTTGTTGGTCACATTGCTCACTGAAGTAGCGAGTGGTGCAAAACAGCTCGGACAAGTGGTTGCTGAGTAAACGAGATCCAGATTCTCAAATCCACAGAAGTCGGTGGTAGGAATAAGAAGCGCATTGTCGGTATTTGGGTTCAGCGTCATGGAGAAAGTCAGGTCATCGCATGCACCACCGCTACCGCCTCCACATTCAATGGGGCCCACAACGGTTGTTGAACTTGCGGTACCTGTTCCTGAGAACACCACGTTACCGTCAATTTCAACCTCATAGTTAGGGCTGTTGTCACTGAAGGTTGAGACGATGGTCAGCGTGTAAGGGCCATTGTCAGCATCAGTAAGCGTTTGGGTATCGCTGTAGCCATTACCATAAGGACCACCACTCAGCACAGTTGCGCCGTCATTGTCGGTAAGGGTCCATGTAGTTCCATCTCCCCAACTTGCGCTCGACATGGTTACGGTAATATCGCATATGCCACCTGTCTCGTTCAGGGCAGTAATATCAATGGTGCCGTCGGGGCAGGCATATGCAGTTTGCGATCCGGAGGTGCCGCTAGGTAGTGAAACCAGCACATTGACAACTCCATCCAGAAGCACATCCAGGCCTGAGTCGCCCCAACCATTGTCTGCCGCAGTCATGTCAAATACATACTCGCATTGATCTGCTGCATCACATCCAGGAAGGAATACGATAGCCTGGTTTTCACCCACACCATCGTTGGTGCAGTTGGTGAGAATCGAAACAGTAACTTCTTCAAACGGATAAGAACTATCCAAAGGAACAGAAGCGAAAGTGCTTCCTGCAGGCACGGTAACCTGTCCGATGATTACATCGTCAAAGGTGAAGAAGTCAAAGAACGAAACAATCACATCAATGTCGGTAACGTTCGCAGCAAGCTCAATGTTGGTCCAGCTTGCCTCTACCAAATCGGCAGCTGCACGGGTAACGCTTACATTGGAAACAGCGCTGCAATCCGGACAACCTTCAGCCTGGAAGTACAGTACTCCGGGGCTTGGGCCGTTTACACCAAACACTTGAACATCATCGGCATTCACCAGGCTGATTTGCATGTTGCTGGACAGTGGCACGTCGTTAATCAGCTCTAGTTGAATCGAGTTACCAGGACAAGCAAGAACCGTCCATGTATTGGTACTTTGATTCTCAGTGAGCGTGTAGTCAATGGTTGACCAGCCATTGCTTACACGAACCAGTGCATCATCAAAACCGTTGCCCGATGTATTGGTGAGCGTGAGCTCGTAGCTGCAAAGGTCTTCTGCAGGGCAATTGGTTGTAGTTCCCAGTACAGAACTAGGCTCTGAAATAGAGTCGTTCGTACAAGTGGCGATACCGTCAATGATGTAGAGGGTACCGGGGGTCAAGCCAGTAAGCGTGTAAGGCATGGTAACGCCTGACGCTGAACCTCCAAATGACCACTCCAGATCAAAGGTGCTGTAGTCGTTGAGGTCAAATTCGCACGGGCCGTTGTAGTCCACATCAATGGTGATGGCGTCCTGATCAACATCGGTTACGATGAATTCAGGCTGCGGACAGTCACAATCAAGGGACAGTACCTCCAGTGTGTAATCATGCATCGAGCCAAAGCCAAAAGAGGCACAAGGGTTCAGCGGAAGAATGCTGGTTTCTTGCTGCATGATACGCATGCGCTTGGGACCCGGAGTAGCATCAACCGGCACAGTAAAGTTGATTGTTGCCAAAGTACCGGCTGTACCTACAGACTCTGGTCCGAAAGTTCCAATCACTTCAGTGGGCTCAAACTCCAGGTTGTCATTCCAGTCAACCCATACCTGCATCACGTTGGTCCAGGTTCCTGAGCAGGTACCTACCAACACCTCAAGGGTATAATCAATAGTGGGGAATACATCCGCCACCAATGCAGAATTGTTCAGCACACCGGTTGCACCGGGGCATGCAGAACCTGAACCAGGCCAGCTGATACTTTGGGTTTCACCATTCAAATCAACACCCAGGGTATTGGAGTCAGCTGTAGAGGTTGGCCCCCCCTGGCAATAGCCCGTAAAGAACCCAAGAGCACCACTGTTGTTGCTAAAACCATCCAAATCACAGTCCTGACGCACGCGAACAGCATACTGCGTATCGGGGTCAAGACCGGCGATGGTCGTGGATGTTCCGACGATGGGCCCAATTACGGTTCCTGTGCCGGCGTTTTCATCCGTTCCGGGGGTAAATCCGGGCGCACCATATTCAATGTAGTACTGACCGGTACAACCGGGGCAATCCCAGCTTACTTGAGCAAAGGTCGATCCCAGATCTACCAGTGTAAGGTTTGAAGGAGTAGGACATGCAGGCGCTTCATCTACGCTGAAGTCATCCACAAGGATGTCGTCGTAGAAAGCAGAACCAAAGATGTTCCAGGCAACCAAACGGAACTGCGTTACAGATGGAACCGATGATGGTATCAACGCTCCAAACTCGGTCCAGTCATCGTTAAGAAGGTCATCATAGGTTCCAATCAGCAACCAGCCTGAACCATCCCACACGTAAAGTTTCAGCTCATTTTGAGCCTCAGGTGTAGTTACACGATACTTGGCTACAAACATGTTAACGTACGGCTGAGTCAATCCGCTGATGTCAATTTGCGGAGTAATCACCTCGTTGTTGGCAACGTTAACACCATCGTCAATTGGGGGCGCAGGTGCTGATCCATCCATCCAGATGTAGCTTCCTGTGCCAGTTGTGTGATCAGTTTGCGCAAGCGTTGGCCAGAGATCGTAATCCGGACGGGGGAAAATAAGCGACTGACTCTGACGCCAGAACCAGGCATTGGCCCCTAAGTTATCCCAGCAGATAGGGAAAACCTGGGTTTGATCGCCTGAAAGACCTTCGAAGTCCTCAAAGAAAGGCGCTAAAACCGGCTCGCACAATGTTTGGAAAGCACTTGCACCTGTCCAGTTGCTGAGTTCTTCCGGCGGACCATCATCACACACGCTTTGAACGTGTACCACGAGGCTCGACTGCGCGGGAATCCCCGTAGCAGTGGCGGTTGTTCCGGTAGTGTTGCCTGAGGCTTCAAGTCCGGTTGGTCCGCTGCCGGCTTCACCGCTGCTACGAACCTCCCAGTTGTAGCTCAAAGAACCATTGTCGTTCCACGAAATATCAACAGAGTTGCTGCCGATATTGCTCAATACTACACCTCCGGGAGGGAAGCAAGAGGCAGGAATGTACTCATCGGCTCCAATGGTAGAGGGGTCCAAACGGGTTTCACCGTCGATATCCACAGGTACCCATGACAATCCGCCGGGGATGGCAGCGCCAACAAGGGCAGGAGCCGTTCCGTGCAAATCTTTTTGTGGATCTACATAGAAAGGATCAGATCCCTGTAGCGGGAAGCCAAGTGAGTTGGCATCCGTGCCGGGGTAGGCTGTAATCGCATCGCTCCAGTTCTGAAGGGTAGCGCGGTCTGTTGTGGCTGTTTGCCCAATAAAACCGTTTCCTGCCGACGTTGTGGCAAGAAAGTAATTGTTCCAGTTCCATACAGAACCTGCAGCACCAATGCTGTTAGCGCTTGAAGTGCGAACGGCAAAGTGCTTGGCTACACCCGTTTGTGCGCCTGTAGCGTTTACAAAGCTGTTGCTTCGAACACGAATAACAGGCAGTACAGAGATGGTTTCAAAGCATGCACTCGATACATTCAATGAACCACTACCGTCAATATTCACGCTGTTGAAGTCAATCTCGTAGGTGCGGGTGGCACCTCCGTTGGCGATGTAAATTCCCTGCAACACGCGGAGAGCAGTAGCCGTTCCGGTGTGGGCAGCGGTAATGTCGCTAATCATGTTGTTGTACACACGCATCTCCGTGGTAAGCGTGGTTGCAGTACCGAGATCCATACCGCGCTGACCGCTTGTGCTGGTAGCACCGGTGTTGCGGATACCGTAGATCTGGTTGGCGTGAATGTCGCAGTTTCCGCGTGCATTCAATGTGTAAATACCGCGGTTGATGCCCGAAGATCCAATGTTGCGAACTACGTTGTTGGCAATCTCAAAGTCATCCTGAATGTTGAAGTAGATACCCACCGCAAACAGCGTACCCCCTCCGATGTCAGAATTAGAGGTGCCAACATAATCTGCACCGATGGTACAGCCAATCACATTGTTTCCGGTGCCGGGCCACAAAGTGCTGCCCGATTGCACGTAGATACCGTAGTAGCTGTTTTCAATGGTGAGGTTCTCCAACAGGTTGTTGTTGTTGGTACCCTCAATAGCACTTGGGGTAAAGCCTGAGCCTTGCAGTGTAGAGGTAGAAACATACACTCCGCGAGAGTTGGTCACCGCGCGGTCAAGCGTAATGCTGGCGTTGCGGATGGTGTTGTTGCTGGCTCCTTGTGTTGCACTCGCGTTACCAATCAGGTAACCAAATTCAACGTTACCCGCAGCATTTCCATCAATGTCAATACCATCAAAGGTAATCCAGTTGGCACCGCGAATCACGATACCTGCATCATTGGCCGCAGTGGTTCCCGTAGGTGTAATTACCGGGTTGGGACCATTGCCATCGGTTTGGAATATGATAGGATTGAACTCATCTCCCGAACGGGTAAGTGCGGGGGGCGTTTCAGCAAATACCTGTCCGCTGGTTACTGTAAAGGTGTAGGCTGTAGGGCCACAATCACTTCCAGCGTTCAGGAAGTTAATCGCTTCCGTAAAGCTCGCAAAGTTACCGTTGCCCGTGGGCAGTGTGTTGTCAATGGTCAGAGCGGTGCTGCTGCAGCAATCGCCAAATGAACCAAGGCTGATGGTGCAAAGGTCATCATCTTCGTTCTCAACAATCACGCTCACAGAAGAACCGCTCGGGTAAGGCCCCAGTACGTACAAATCTTCTGTTGTAGCAGCAATAGGGCTGCCCGTGCTGGGAATGATGTTTACCTGGCTGGCACCACCAATAAAAGTAAGGTCAACCTCAATGGTAAACTGTGATGCTCCACAGTCTTCAATCACTTCGGCGGTAGCCTCAGGCAAATCGCAAGTGAGTTCTATGATGTTCACAGCGTAGTCGTGAACAGAACCCCAGGTAATGCTGCCACACGGGGTCATGAGAGCAGGGTTGGTGGTTTCTTGCTGCATCACGCGCAGACCCGTGAGTCCCGATGTGGCTGTTACTGGCACGGTGAAGGTTATGGTACCCAATACAGTATTGGGTTCACCCGGTGTGGAGATAGGACCATCAAATCCTATTTCTTCCGTCGAGGGATCAAAGACGCCGTCCTGGTTCCAGTCAATCCATGCCTTAATGGAGTTGCTAAAGGCAGAAATAGTTCCACATTGCCCCATATCAACCTCAAGGGTATAAGACTGGCCGGGAACAAGGTTGGCCGACTGTGAAGTGAAATCGTAAACCCCATTGGGTTGAGTTTGGGCGGGGCATGGCGGAGAAAGCGTATTGTCTATACCAATACCAGTTCCCGGAAGCCGCACGGCATACTTCTGTCCAAACGTAGGTGAAGTAGGCCCAACGCCATCCGTACAGTAGCAGCTAAAGAACGGGTTGGCATCAATGAAAACCGGATCAGAAACATCTACGCCACCGCCCGGTTCGGTACAGGTGGTCTCTACGCGGTACCAAAGCGCTTCCGAAAACGTAAAGCTCCAATTGTCTGCATTGGGTGCACCTATGGCATTGTTCCAATCTACGTTGTCAGTAGAGGTCTGCCACTGAAAGCTGAGCCCGCCCACGTTGTTGGCATTTGGCAACACAAGAGTAATGTTGGCGCCCACGCAGGCAGAGGTTGTGTTTGCATTGATGGTACCCGCTGTGAATGTACCATCGCACATACTTGCAGGCGCATTACAAAAGAGCCCCGGAAAACTCTGACTCGTATTGCCTGGTAAAGTTCCCGAAAGCACCACCCCATTACACGAAACAGTGTAGTTCGGGCTGTTGTCGCCCAACGTACTGTTAATCGTGAAAGTTAATGGCTCATCCGACGGCGATACCGTCACGTTTTGCGTGTCGGAATAGCCGTTGCCATACGTGCCTCCACTTAATATGGTAACACTACTGGAATTGACCAACGACCACGTCGTGGCGTCTCCCCAGCTCGGTGAGCTGACCGTAACTTCCCAGTTATTCTGTGCCTGAAGGGTGTTGTTCCATGGTATCACGGACAAACCCAACAATAGACACAAGGCCCAAACCGGACGCAGTCCGCGTTCAGCCCAGGCACTCGCAACAGCCCGAATAGGCCATTGCCACAAAGATAATCTTCGTTTCATGTTGATCTGTTTTGGTTAATAATTATTGTTTCAATTACTGGTAATCTGCATTTTGAAGCAGTAAGCTAAGATTGGTTCTTTATCAGGTTTACTGCGAAAAAGGAGCGACAAGGTATTGATTTTTCCATTCAAACCAAGAAAAATACCCGACAAAATTTTTAAGCCCCCATCTACTCGTGTATAAATCTGGTTCATTGGGGTCAAAAAATGATAGCTTCGTCTAAAATTCCTCCGCCTCGAGCTTGCCTCAGCCAACCTTTTGAAGTTTGTTCGTTTTGGTAACAAACGAAGGCTGCTGTAACAGTTGCCACCCCTAAGCGAAACTTTCATGTCAAGTATCTGAGCTTGTGGGAGGTGAAAAAAAAAGTTTTTTTCTACTTCACAAAACTGTTACCTTAGTCTGATTGAATTGTTGTCTTTAACCAACCCGGCACGCTCAAGCGAAATTGCCAAACAGATGAAAAAGAATCGTTTATATGCTTTTTGGGTGGGTGAACTCTTTGCGCTGAGCATCCTGCTGCTCGCTCCACAGGCAAAGGCCCAAAATAATGTTGCCATCAACGACATTGGCCTCGCACCGCACCCCTCTGCCATGCTCGACGTATCAGGAACTTACGGCGGTGTGCTCATGCCACGCATGACCGAAGCCGAAAAACTCGCCATTGCCAACCCGGCCAACGGCCTTACCATCTGGCAAACCGACGGCGGCGTAGGCTACTGGTACTACGATGGCGTGAACAACACCTGGCGCATGCTCTCGCGCTACGTAGCCGGTGAGGTGGAAATGGGTGAAGAACCCAGCGAAATTACCCGCGGAACCGGATATACCGTTACCCGCCTCACTACAGGGGTTGACCAAATCAACTTTACCCTGCCCTTTTCCGAGCCACCCAGCGTGGTGCTCTCCTCAGACTACGGTCCCGGATCGGCGCCCCTGCTTACCGATTATTGTACGCCTTCTTTCACCTCGTGCAACAACGTAAATATTGCAAACTTCTGGCTACACCACTCCTTTAATTTGGGAACAGCGGCTGCCCCCACCAACGTGTTGATTATCAATGAAGCCTCGGGCTGCAACGGCCTGCCGGGCTCCTATATCTACTACCCCCCCGGCGACCCGGTGTACGTAGAACCCGTGCCCGACCTCTGTATGGGCGTGGACCCTGAAGTGTTCAGAATGCGTGCCCGGGTGATCCATACCACCGCCAACGCCCTGTTGCGCGTATGGGTTGACTGGGGGCAGGACGGATTTCACGACAATATGCTAGACCTTGTTTGGGAAACCAATTCTCTTAACTGGCCAGGAAACCTTGCAAGTGACCTCGAAGATATTCCTGCTGCGGGCTACCCCGCTTTTTCGGGCAATACGCTGATGCGGGTAACAGCTACGGTGAATCCTCCTGCCAACTCCTGTCCGGGAGGTACCAACGGCGAAACCGAAGAGTACATGGTGCATATTTCCTGCCGCCCCGACCCGGTGTACCAGGATTTACCTATTTATTGCAACATTGGTGAAATCACCCCATTTTCATTTCGTGTGGCCTGCCGCCGTGTAAACGGAGAGCCGCGCAACGCACGCAAATACTTTTTCCAGGTACATGAAAACAACTGATCAACATACAAGCTGGTTGGCGCTGCTGGCATGTGCTGTGTTGTTGCTGGCAGGGCTTCCCCGGCTCAACGCGCAGGGAGTAGCCATTGGTACAGTGAATGCACCACCGGAGCCCAGCGCCATACTGGATGTGCAATCCACCACGGGCGGAATGCTCATTCCGCGGATGACGGCTCCGCAGCGTTTGGCTATAGTGAATCCGGCCAATGCATTGATTGTGTACCAAACGGCCAACTTCAGCACGCCCCAGGGCGTATTGCGCCGTGGCTTCTGGTACTTTGATGCCAATGTCAATGAATGGATCCACCTGGGTAAGGAATACACGGGAATCATTCAACAACCCGTAACGGTAGAGGAATCGAGCCACCTGGTGTTTGCCTCGGCGCCGGGCGGAGTGGGAGTGACGCAGCTCAACTGGATACCCCCTTTCCTGAATGCCCCCTCGGTGGTGGCCACAGCGGTGTACGAGGTAGAGCCTGAGCCACCGGCCATAGGAGATTACTGCCAGCCCGAAATTGGCAACTGCAACGGCGCCAGGATGTGGTGGATGGCTTTCTTTGTGCCCGAAAGCGCGTTTGGTGCCTGCAATCCTTGTACGGACCCTCCGTTGGGGGCAAAGATTGTGCATGGCGGTAGCGGGGCAACGGCTTGTACAGGAGCCGCCAATGTAAATTACCGCTACATTCCAAACGGAACTGGGCCCAACCCCAATGATCCTCCTGACTACAACTTGACTACCACCCCGGAAATGAATTATCTGTCCATTGATTACAATTTTGGTGCAGGAGATGACGGCTTTGGTTTATGGGCCAATGGCCCAAACGGTTCGGGTACTATTCCCAAGTCGTTTTCGTTTTTTGTGGACCTCAATGCCGATGGCGATTTTGATGACCCGGGAGAGATGGTGGCCATTTATGACCAATTGGCCCAAACCACTACCAATCGCTGGTTCTTTAGCTCGATTAACGCCGGTTGGAATCCTCCCATTACCATTGCCGATATTGCCGATGCCTCAGAGGGCATTACCAAGATGCGTATCATTATAAGAAGCGGTCAGCCGCCCACTACCAACCCTTGCTTTGAGCCTGATGCAAACACCACCATTTACGACATGGATATTGAAATACTGGGCACCGGAAATCAGCCGGTGTACCCCAGTGATTTGAACCAATGTAATGTGGATGAGGTAGCGCCCAATTTTGCGCGTGTTTCCTGCTTTAACAACTTTGGTCAGCCCACGGATGTTAAGTTTCACTACAAAGTGATTTCGCACGACTAATGATATTGATGATGAACCGCAGTTTGTACATATTAACGATGATTTTGCTACCGATGTGGGGCTTGTCTCAGCGGGTAGGTATCAATCCTTCGGGGGCCAACCCCGATCCTTCGTCGGTGCTCGATTTGGCAAGTGAAAACCACGGTATGCTCACCCCTCGCATGACGCAGGCGGAGATGAACGCTATTGCATCGCCGGCAACCGGCCTGTTGGTTTTTCAAACCGATGGTAAACCGGGTTTCAGGTTTTACGACGGTAATGAATGGCATTACCTGCGGGGTATGGTAAGTGCACCGGGCAGAATTGCCACTGAAGAGATTACGTGCAATACCACGTTAACCGTGGGGTCGGGTTTTACGGGTTTCAGTCATGTAGTGAACTGTATAACCGGCGAGGGTACCGTAACCTGGGGCGGAGGCTTGTACGACGACCCGCCTGTTGTTACGCTTGCAAGTTCTATTGTACCTGTGCCACCACCGGCTCCGGATATATACTGCCCCAATTTCTACACGGCGCCGTGTAACACACCGGGTAACGCCGACCAGATTATTGGGGTTCAGATTCAGCAAGGTACGGCCGCAGGTGGCCCCTGGACAACCATTATGCAGCACATGTCAGGTTGCGATGCTCCTGCCAACGGTAATTACGTGGTGGTGCCCGAGTCGGTAGCTACAGCAACGCTCAGCGGAAACTTAGGCCCTTGTCCGGCACCCAATTGGTACCGGGTGGGTATTGCCAGTAGTACAGAATGGAACGACCGCGTGCAGGCCTATATTGACTGGAACTCGGATGGAGACTTCTTTGGTGCACAGGAGCACATAGCACCCATTTGTGACTGGGGGCTGTCTGGTCAGGGTGGAGCATTTCTGTTTAGTGCACCTTTTCAGGTACCCGATTTTGCGCTCAACGGAAATACCGTATTGCGGTGTCGCTCCATCTGGACTCCTCAGTGCAATCCTTGTGTAGGCCAAACCTTTGGTGAAACAGAAGATTACACCGTAACCATCCAGTGTGCTACTTCGGGGCCATCGCCGGAGATTCCTACCTATTGTGCCATTACGGATGTGGGGACCACTTTCTTTGATTTTAAGTGTACGCTTCTTTCCGGGGCGCCCATTATCCCTCCCCTGGTCAATTTTGACCTTGTGCCGGCGGATGAGCCGTAGTGCCGTGTTGCACTGAAGGGGTGCAATGACCCATTAAATTTACTTTTATTCTGCCGCTCCCGACGGCTAACCCATTCCTCTCTCGAGAGCATCTTAAGAGCGGAAAATACCGGTTCTCAATAAGATTGATTGAAACCAAAAACGAAACGGTGGTCACCATCCCCTCCACCGGAGGGGTGGCCCCGATAAACCCCGGTTTCACCCCACCGAAATACTGAAGGTCGGGGTTGGGGTGGGTTTCTTAACTTGTGACCAGCGGCGAGGTTCAGAGGAAATTAGAAAATGCTCAGGTCCTGAAATAAGTTGACATTTTAACATTCTGTTTTGTCAACCTATTTCAGGACGTGAGCCATATCCCTGCTGAACTGTATTTTTACCCGAAAGAAACCCGGTGCCCGAGTTACCACTCACATACGTTAAAGGAATCGGTCCGCAGCGGGCCGAGGTGCTGCAAGCCGAACTGAAGCTCACCAGCCTGAAAGACCTTTTTCTGCACCTGCCGTTTCGCTACGTAGATCGTACCCAGTTTCACCGCATTGCCGATATCGCATCCGACGAAGAAGCCGTGCAGATTCGCGGAGTGCTCCGAACCCTGGGTGAGGTGGGCACCGGAAGAACGCGCCGCCTGGTGGGCATTTTCCAGGACGATACCGGCCAAATAGAACTGGTGTGGTTCAAAGGCATCCGCTGGGTGATGGGCGCACTGCAGGTGGGGGCGTCCTACGTAGCCTACGGAAAACCCACCCGCTTCAAAAACACATGGAACATTGCCCACCCCGAAATGGAAAAAGCAGGCGCCGTGATGGCTCCCACCGTGGCGGGTCTTCAACCTGTGTATTCAACCACCGAAAAACTCTCGGCGCGGGGCATGAACTCGCGGGGTATTGAGCGCATCATCAAAGGTGTGCTCAACGAGCTGCCCCCTTTGTTTCCCGAAAATTTACCCCACTACCTTGTGGACGCTCTGAACCTGATGCCCCGGGCGCAGGCCATGAAGGAAGTTCACGCTCCGCGCGATGTGGCGTCGCTCAAAAAAGCCCGGTACCGCCTCAAATTCGAAGAGCTGTTTATGATCCAGGTGGGGCTGTTGCGACAAAAGCTCATCAACCAACAAAAGCTGCGAGGCTTTGCATTTTCGGAGGTGGGTGAGCACTTTCACGGCTTCTACGAGAAACTACCGTTTGCCCTTACCGACGCCCAAAAACGCGTACTGAAAGAAATTCGCCGCGACCTCGGCTCCGGGAAACACATGAACCGGCTTTTGCAGGGCGATGTGGGCAGCGGCAAAACAGTGGTGGCCGTACTGAGCATGCTGCTAGCAGTTGACAATGGTTACCAGGCGGCACTGATGGCCCCCACCGAAATTCTTGCGCAGCAGCACTTTCAGGGTATTTACGAGTGGCTCAATCCGCTCGGCATTCGGGTGGAGTTACTAACCGGAAGCACCCGCAAAGCTGTTCGCCGCAATATATCGGAGTCGCTTGAATCCGGTGAGCTTTCAATTCTTATTGGCACGCATGCGCTGCTGGAAGATCCCGTGCAGTTTGCCAATCTGGGGCTGGTGGTAATCGACGAGCAACACCGCTTTGGCGTGGCACAGCGGGCAAAATTGTGGAAGAAGAACAAGCAGCCTCCCCACGTGCTGGTGATGACCGCCACGCCCATTCCGCGAACCCTTGCCATGACAGCCTACGGCGACCTCGATGTATCTACCATTGATGAATTGCCACCCGGTCGCAAGGATATTCAAACGGTACACCGCTTTGACAATGCCCGTGCCCGCATATTTGGTTTTATGGCCGATGAAATGGCCAAAGGGAGGCAGGTTTACGTGGTATATCCGCTCATTGAGGAATCGCAGGCCATGGATTACAAAGACCTGATGGATGGATACGAAAGCATTGTGCGGCGCTTTCCCATGCCGGATTACAACGTGAGCATTGTGCACGGAAAGATGAAGGCCCAGGATAAGGACTGGGAGATGCAGCGATTTGTAAAAGGCGAAACCCAGATTATGGTGGCCACCACGGTAATTGAGGTGGGCGTAAATGTGCCCAATGCCTCCGTGATGGTGATTGAAAGTGCCGAGCGCTTCGGACTATCGCAGTTGCACCAGTTGCGGGGCAGGGTAGGGCGCGGCGCCGAGCAGTCGTATTGTATTTTGATGAGCGGCGAAGATATTTCGGCCGATGCACGTGAGCGACTGGCTACCATGTGCCGCACCAACAACGGTTTTGAGATTGCAGAGGTAGATTTGCGCCTGCGTGGTCCGGGCAACCTGATGGGCACTCAGCAAAGCGGGGCCCTCAATCTGGCCATTGCCGATATCGTGAAAGACCAGGACCTACTTCAACTCGCCAGGGCCAAAGCTGCCCAAATGCTCGAGGCCGACCCCTCGCTTTCACTACCCGAAAATGCACCAGTCAGCCATTTCCTCAAAGGAAAGATCAAAAAAATAGGTTGGGGGCGAATTTCCTGACGCTACTTATATTGCACGAAAACAGCGATCTATGTGATGGGTTAGACGTATCCGTGAAAAAAATCATGTTTCGCAGAAAAAAACGGGCAACCCTTTTTAATCGGTGCGTTTTACATGCACAACTTCCGATTGAACAATCAAAAAGTTGTGATGGTTTCAAAATTTTCCTTGCAGGTTTTACGAAAAAGCGTCCCTTCCCGGACGCTTTTTTGTTTGGGTAATTTGAAGATTGGAAGGTAGGGTAACAGGATGGCTTTTCGCTTAGCCTGAATCTTCGGTTGAGGAACTTCCCTCCTGGTCACTTCCTTCACTTTCAGCGCGGCAAAACACACAATAGCGTGCTTTACTGGCGTGCCTAAAGGGCTTGGACGAATCAAACATTTCTTCCAGAAGTTGGCGCAGGATGTTCTCAAATTCGTTGGTGTGCTCTGGAAGCAGCACATTTGCATTGCTCCATTTTACCGGGAGCAGCCACGGCTCCAGGTTGCGCATGGAGATATTTCCCACCTGCAGTGAGCCCAGGTAATTGTGCTCGCCGCGGTACATCCACGCGTACGTCATTAACTGCAAAGCCTTGGTCAATCCCGTTTTTTCGATAAGGTCTTCGGGTGAAGAAACAGAAACGTCTTTCTGCTCCACCTTGCCGGTTTTGTAGTCAATAATCCGCAGAACACCGTCGCACACATCCACGCGATCGGCGTTTCCTCGCAGGTTTACGGCAACCGAACCGATGGCGGTCTCTATGGTCAAATGGTGTTTCAGTTCCAGCTCCAGGCTTTTGATCTGTACGGCCTTGTTGGGTTTTTCGAAACGCTTCAACCTGTCAATTTCATGTGTGAGAAATCGCTTTACAAATCCCGATGCCACGTTAAAAATAAGGTGATTCAAACCGCTGTCCACACCGTCCTTGCTGTAGATGACGCTGAACTGCTCCTTGCACATCTCATCGGCGTGGTCAAAAGCGGCTTCAAGGTGGGTGGTTTCCAGGTTTTTTCCTCCTTCAAAAGGCTTGTAAATGTCTTCGAGCACCTTGTGTACTACACTACCCAGTGTAGAGGCCTCAATGGTTTCTTCCAGCTCGTCGGGCTCATTGTAGCCCAGCACGTAGTAGTGATAAAAGTCGAGCGGACATTCCAGGTATTTCATCAGGGCCGATGGCGACAATCCGCGCTCGCACCTTTCTTTGAGTGACTGCAACACCGCAGGGGTTTTGATGACCTCGGCCGAAGCGAAAGGCAGTTTGCTGTCGGCAATTTGAATCACGCGATGCTTGAGGGTGATATTGGGCAGCGCTTGCCAATCGTGGGTGATTTGCTCCAGGTAGCGACTGCGCTCTGAGCCGTGCCAAGCGTCCTGATTGGTGCTGTACAAAAGCGTGGTGTGTTTGCTTCGGGTAAGCAAGCGGTAAAAGTGGTAGGCGAAAATGGCTTCGTGCTCCTGGTGTGTGGGCAGCCGGTGAAATTTTTTGAGTTCAAAGGGAATGAGGCTTTGCCTGCTTCCACTGCCGGGCATGGTGTGTTCGTTGCAGGTGAGAACGATCAGGCGGTCAAAATCGAGCGCACGGGTTTCCAGCATTCCCATCACCTGAAGCCCTGTGAGCGGTTCACCCACCAGGTTGAGCTTTTCGCCGGCGGCAAGCGATTGAAAAAGCGTGGGAAAGGCCTCTCGCTCCAACACCTCTGGGAATTTTGCCGCCAGCAATTCCAACCGCCGGATTACCTTGAGGTAGTGAAAAAGGTATTCCTTTTCCATTGCAAAGCCCTCCTGCTCAGAGAGCGGCGTTAATACGCCCTGAAGCAATTGCTGTGCGGCATGGAGATATGCGCTGTGGGTGCCTCGGCCCAAAATCAGCGATTGAAGGAATGCGCGCGTTTCTTCGTGCTCGCAGTTTTCCAACAGATCTTGCACGCTCAGCATCACGCGGTTCTCCTGCCTGAAATGGTTGAGCATCTGTTGCACATCGTTGGCAAAGGAGCGCGAAAGCTGTAAATACGGGTGAAGCAATAGTCTAAATATCAACCGGTAGTGAAATACTTCATCGCGTTCAAGCGACTCGAGCCACTCAAACAACAAGTTAAACAGGCTGTGCGCCGGACTTTGTGCTGTGGGAAACCCCATGGTTACATTTACCGGCCCGCTCTCCTCCGGAAGTGCCTGCAGCACGGCCGGAAGTAGTTTTTCGTCGGCCAGTACAATGGCGGTATTTTGCACATTGGGGTTTTGGCGCAGCAATTGCGCCATCCAGTCGCACTGTGCAAGTTCATTGGGGGCGGCTGCAATTTCTATTTCATGCGGGTTTTTTTCAAGAGCATGGTCCTGCCATAAAAAATCACCGTCAAAATCGCGGCGGTTGCGCTTCATAAACAGATCGGCCTCGTGTCCCGGGTAGTTGGCAAAGTACGCGTCGCTGTCCCATAGAACGGTAGCTTTTTGGATGTCCTGTAAGCGCTGCATGATTTTCTTTTCGGAGGCCGAAAGGGCGTTGAAACCCGCAAAAAGGATGTGCTCGTACGGGAGCTCGCTCCGGCGTTCGTCCACCCGGCCTGCGGCATCGCGAAACATGAGACCCTGATAGGCCACTCCATTGTTTTTGAGAAGTTCAGTAAAATGCGTGTAGAGTGCCCCCAGTTTTTTCCAGAACCACGCGTATTGTTGTTGATTGTCTGTGAGCGAGTCCTCGTTGAGGCTCCATTCGTCGAGTTCTTTGAGGTTGGTGAGGTCTCTGAAAAAGCTTTGGCTGTCAATCATATATGCATCTACCTCGCTAAAATCGCGCAGTGCCAGGGGAGCCCATTTCAGAAACCTGCCGAAGTTTTCTGCGTCTGTTTGCCAAACCGCCCGATAACTTTGAAAGAGCAGGAAAAGCAGCTCCATGCGGTCGGCAGGCTTGAGGGGTGTGAGCTGCTCCACGAAATGATCGAGCGTAAATATGTGGGGTGCAAAATGAGGCTCCTTGAGTTGTGCGGCGAGGTGCTTTCTGAAATAAACCGCAGCCCTTCTGCTGGGCAATACAACGGCATAACGGTGCAGGGGCTTAGTGGCTATATGAAGTAAGTGCGAGGCAACTCGGGCCAGAAAAGGTTGATTCATGAGGGCTTATTTCAGGCCCCTGAAAATAAAGGAAACAAACTGATTGAACTCTTTTCGGGAAGAGAAAATGGTAAGTGTCTGTTTCCAAAGGAGGTTACCGGTAAGTTTTTTCGGGTCGGGTTTGAGCTTGGTGGGCTGCAGGTTGATGTCGGAACCGGGCTTTGGGTGTTTTTGGCCGTTTTCAGACCCCAGAAAATGACTGGCAAAGTCATCGGCAGTTTTAAAGTGCTGCTTTGCCTTGGGCATGTTACCTTGTTTTTCGAGAAGCAAACCCAGGTTGTTGTGCGCGATTGCGTCTTCGGGGTCCAGTTCAACCGCTTTTTCGTAATCGGCAATGGCACCGGCCAGATCTCCCAATGCGTCTTTGGCAAAGGCTCTGCTGGCGTAACGGTAGCTGTAACCAGCGTCGAGCTCAACGGCCCGGTTAAAATCCGACAAAGCTTCGCGTTTTCGTTTCAGGTTGAGGTACACTGTACCCCGATAACTGAAGAGGTCAGCGTTGCGATTGTCGCTCTTGATGAGTTCGTTGAATAATTTCAGGGCGGGCTCAAACCGGCCTTCTTTCAGGTGTTCAACGGCTTTTTGTTGCTTGTTCGACATGGCTGTGCAAAGTTAGTATTTCGCTGCGTGTTGGCTCTTTCCGGTGGATTCCAGTAGCTTTGCGATATGGATTTTCCGCTATACCGAAAATACGCCCACGGCTCGTCATTTTTTGAGGTCTTGTCGGATTCAGAGTTCCGGGAGCTGAAAATGGTGGGCAGGCACTACGAGTTGCATCATATCAAAGCCTCCATTTTGCCCGAGAGGAACTACCTTGCCGACTTAATCAACAACCCCGACGGCCATTATGTTGAGTCGAATCAAAACGAGTTTCGGCAGAAATTAGCCTGGTGCCGGCAGCAACTTCAGCCCCTGGGAGTACGTCAGGGTAAAGAACCACTCTGAACATAACATATTCATCACGCCATTGAGTAAACAAACCATAGCAGAATTTGTAATTTTCACACCACTGTAATGAGCCTGAAAGCCCCTTTTCTGCGCGTGATGTTCGGTCTTCTGGTGAGCCTGTTTTGGGCTTGCCCGGATGCTCAGGCCGATCACCTGGTGGGAGGGGAGTTGTATTACGAGTGCATGGGCAACAATCAATACAGGATTACACTTGTGATTTACCGCGATTGTTTTGCCACAGGAGCGCCCTTTGATCAGAATCCGGTGATGACGATTTACGAAGGAACCAACCAGTTTATGAATACCAATTGGTTTGGCTTTTCCAGTTCTACCATCCCCATTGAAAATGATGACCCGTGCTTTGTAGCCCCAACCGGCGTGTGTGTTCAAAAGGCGGTTTACGAACGAATCCTAACGCTGCCGCCAAGCTTGTCGGGTTATACCATTGTGCATCAGCGCTGCTGCCGTGGTTATGACATCATCAACCTGGCCAATCCTGAGGGTCAGGGTAATACATACACCATTGATATACCACCCAACGATTTTGAATGTAACAGCAGCCCTGTTTTTAACGAGCTGCCCCCGGTGGCTATTTGTGTGAATCAGCCCTTTGAGTTTGATCACAGCGCATCCGAAGCCGATGGCGATGAATTGGTGTACTCGCTGTGCAATCCTCTGAATGGCGGCACTGCGCTGAACCCCATGCCGAACCCTGCGTTGCCTCCGCCTTACAATTCTGTAAATTACGCCCCCGATTTCTCAGCTGTTGATCCCATTATTGCGAATCCCGGTTTTACGATTGATCCCACAACCGGATTTTTACAGGGTACGCCCACACAATTGGGTCAGTATGTTGTGGGAGTCTGTGTAGAGGAGTACCGCGATGGGGTGCTGCTCAGTACCAAACGTCGTGACTTTCAATTCAACGTGGTGCCTTGTGTGCCACCCATTACGGCCATTCCGGCGGTGGCTCCGGCCAATCAGGAAGTGTGTAGCGGTCTTGAATTTCAGTTTGTGAATGAGAGCACAGGTGCAGATAGTTTTCTGTGGGATTTTGGTGTGGACGGGGATGATGATGCAGTTTCCGATATGTTTGCTCCTCAGTTTACTTTCCCAGACACAGGTGTTTACGAGGTGATGCTTGTAGCCAATCCCGGTCAGTTTTGCAACGACACTACATTTCTGGAAGTAACGGCCTATCACCCCATCAATGTTACCATTACGAATGTGGATTTTGTGTGTGAGGAAGAACAGTTGTGGACATTTGGGTGGACGGGTAGCGCCAGTGAGAGCGCGCAGTTCAGCTGGTCGTTTGGAAACGGTTCTACACCGGAAGCTTCGGATGAAGTTTTCCCCGAAGGCATAACCTATGCCTCACCGGGTTTCAAAGCTGTAACTTTGAATGTAACGCAGGGTATATGCTCATCCACAGCCACCTACAATTTTGAAGTTGCCCCCCCCTTAACTGCCGGAATTGCCCCTCAAAGTGAGTTTTGCGCGGGACTTACCATGAATTTCACCAACCAGAGCAGTCAGGCCACAAGCTATGTGTGGGATTTCGGAGACCCCGGAAATCCTGAGGCAGCCACGGGTTTTAATGCGGTGCATACCTTCAGCGAGCCCGGAACCTATGAGGTGACCCTTGAAGCTTCTGCCAGCGGCGCATGCCCCGATATAGCGACCGAAATTTTTGAGGTGGGCGAACTGGTTGAAGCATTTTTCAGCACCCCGGCCGTGCAGTGTTTCGAAGGACATTCGTTTCATTTTCAGTCGGAAGGATCTCATTCGGAAGCGGCTGTGATTGAGTGGAATTTTGGGGGTGAGGCATCTATAGCACAGTCTTTTGGCAGCAACCCGCCGGCCATCACTTTTCCGGAGCCGGGCAGCTATCCCGTTACGCTCACCGTAACAGACAATGATTGCACGTCTTCGCACACAGCAATAGCAACAGTTGATCCCGATCCGTTCTCGGCTTTCTCGGCGGCAGTCACCTCCGGTTGCGCGCCCCTGCAAGTGGTCTTCAACAACCAAAGTCAGGGTTCGCAAGGACTTTCCTACAACTGGTATTTTGGCGATGGTAATTCATCTGCGGCTGCTTTTCCTGTGTATACTTACCATGAGCCAGGTGTGTACACGGTGCAGTTGGATGTATTCAGTTTTGCAGGTTGCACGGGTAGCGATTTTTCGGAGCGAGTAGAATACATCACGGTTCTTCCCAGGCCGGAGGCAGGTTTTGTGTTCCACCCCGAAGAACTCACCATTTTCGACCCCGAGGTCAGCATCGTAAATCAAAGTGATTCTGCCATGAGTTGCACCTACCTCTTTCCTGATGGCACCACGTTGGAGGGCTGTGACCTGAACTACGTCTTTGAAAATGCCGGCACTTTTGAGGTGATTCAGACTGTTACGGCCGAAAATGGTTGTCAGTCAACAGCCAGTGGCGTGATTCGCGTGTTGGGGCACCTCGTATACGTTCCCAATGCTTTTTCTCCCAATGGCGATGGGGTCAATGATGTTTTCCGGCCGGTGATGCGCGGCATTCAGTCGTATGAGATGCGAGTCCTTAATCGCAGTGGCGAAACGCTCTTCCATACCACGGAACCCGAAGTAGGTTGGAACGGTACGTACCGCGGCTCCTATGTTGTGCAGCCGGGAGTTTACGTTTATCAGATGCGGGTGCAGGATATGCGCGGCATCAATCACGATTATCAGGGGCACGTTACGGTAGTGCGGTAACAGCCGTAGGTTTTAGGTGCGTCGCGGTGTGCTGATCAGCCAGAGACCCAGTACGGTAAGGGCGCCATTTACCACCAGGATAAAAAACCCGAATTCAAATCCGTTGAACCACTTTGCCGACTGGCTGCTGAGCAAGTAGGAGAGGATCGGAGCCGCGAGGGCGATATACGGCACCCATGCATCGCGAAGATTTCTGCGGATAAACAGCCCGAAAAAGTACAACCCGAGCAAGGGCCCGTAGGTGTAGCCCGCCACGGTGAACAGGCTCTGTATCACACTTTCGTTGTTGATGGCTTTGAATATCAGGATCACAGCCACCAGTACCAGCGACATCCCGATGTGCACCTGTTTGCGGATGCGCTCCTGTTCGGCTCCGTCTTTGTGCTCAATACGCAGAATATCCACACTGAACGAGGTGGTAAGAGCCGTAAGCGCCGAATCAGCGCTCGAGTAGGCTGAGGCAATCAGTCCCAACACAAAAAGCACTGCCACACCTTGGCCCAGGTGGCCGTCCAGCGCAATGATGGGGTAGAGGTAGTCTGTTTGATCTGGAATGGCAATGTGTTGTTCGTGTGCAAAGAGGTAGAGCAGGGCACCTAGCGAGAGAAAAAGCAAATTCACTACCACCAGTACCGCGCTGAAGGTGAACATGTTGGTTTGGGCTTCTCCGATGTTGCGGCAGGTGAGGTTTTTCTGCATCATGTCCTGATCCAGCCCGGTCATTACAATGGTGATAAAAGCGCCCGCAAAAAACTGTTTTACAAAGTGCCGGGGAGAATTCCAATCGTCAAAATACCACCATTGCGAGTAGTCGCTTTCACGCACGGTTTGAATGAGGGCGGAGGCGTTGAGGTTCATTTCTCCGGCAATGAGATACACGGTAATTCCCACGGCCAGGAGCATAAACAGGGTTTGCAGGGTGTCGGTCCACACGATGGTTTTAATGCCGCCCCGGGCTGTGTACAGCCATATAAGCCCGATGGTGAGTAGCACGGTTACCACAAAAGGCACGTGGATGTCCATGCGTTGAAACACCAATTCAAACACAATGGCCACGAGGTACAGCCTGAACGCCGATCCTATGATTCTGGATAGCAGGAAAAAGGAGGCTCCTGTTTTGAGTGAGGTGGGGCCAAAGCGCTGACCAAGGTAGGCGTAGATGGAGGTGAGTTGAAGTCGGTAATAGAGCGGAAGTAGCACCGTAGCCACCACCACGTAGCCCAACAAATAGCCCAGTACCATTTGCATGTAGGAGAATGCGCTGGTTCCCACCCATCCGGGCACGGAAATAAAGGTAACACCACTGAGCGATGCGCCCACCATTCCAAATGCCACCACATACCAGGGCGATTGCTTGTTGCCTGTAAAGAAGGTAGTGTTGTTGGCTCCCCGCGACGTGAAATGCGAAATGATGAGCAGGGCCCCGAAATACCCGATGATGATGAGCAGGATGAGTGTTGGATTCACGGGACTAAGGAAAGCAATTTAGCCCGGATTATTACTGCTTTCGGTTGGCCAGCAGCGGTGGAGGTTCACCGTTAAAAGGGTTGCTTCGGCCGATGGTACGTGCTTCCATGCCTGATGCCTTCATTACCGCACGGTCGCCATATCGCAGGCGGATTTTGTCCATGGCGCGGTAGAGGTTGATGCGTTCTTCGGTGTCGTCAAACAGGTTAATCTGGTGACCGCCGCCTACAAGGTGGCTGTATCGCACTCCCACCAAACGAATCAGCAGACGACGGTTGTAGAGGCGTTCAAAAAGCTCCAGCACTTTGGGAATGAGCAGATGGTCGGCGGAGGTATAGGGAATGCGGCACTGCAGGGTATGTGTATTGAAATCGGAATATCGCACCTTTACGGCTACGCATGCGGTTACCTTGTTGCCCCGCCTTAGTTGAAAGGCGAGGTTTTCGGCCATGGCAGTGAGGATGCCGCGGAGCTTTACCACGTCTATGGTGTCGCGGTTAAAGGTTCGCTCGGTAGAGATTGACTTGCGTTCGGAATGAGCAATAACGGGGCTGTTGTCAATGCCTTGTGCTTTTTTCCAGATAACCAGGCCGTGTGCGCCGAGCACGCTTTCCATCATTTCGGGCGGCATATCCTGCATGGTGCGGATAATTTTTACGCCCAGGTTGCAGAGTGTTTGGTAGGTTTTGTCGCCCACCATGGGTATTTTCTTTACCGACAGCGGTGCGAGAAAGGGCTTTTCGGTGCCGTATTCCACCATAAGCTGGTTGTTGGGTTTGGCCTCGCCGGTGGCTACTTTCGATACGGTTTTGTTGCACGACAGCCCAAACGACAGCGGCAGGCCGGTTTCGCGGATGATGCGTTGGCGGAGCTCGGCGGCGTATTTCAGGCAGCCAAAAAAGCGGTCCATGCCGGTGAGGTCCAGGTAAAATTCGTCAATGGAGCTTTTTTCAACTACGGGCACGGCTTCGCGGACAATATCGGTAACCATACGCGAGTATTTGGTGTAGTTCATGGTATTGCCCCGAATGACCACGGCTTCGGGGCAAAGTTGTTTGGCCAGTCGCATGGGCATGGCAGAGTGTACGCCAAAGCGGCGGGCTTCGTAGCTGCATGAAGCTACCACGCCCCGGTCGCTCGTGCCGCCAATCAGAATAGGTTTTCCGTTCAGCTGGCTGTCGATGAGCCGCTCTACCGACACAAAAAAGGTGTCGAGGTCGAGGTGGGCGATGGCGCTGTTTTTATCTGGGAGCATTTGGTTTTTTTTTAACCGCAAGGCCTTCGGCCCGCAAGGAGGGGTATGGTTGTTTGCAATTCGTTTCGTTTTATTTTGATTATTCGTTTCAATCAAGGGCTCTTTGCGTTCGTTGCGCCTCTATTGCGTTCTTTGCGGTTAAGCTTTTTTTGACAAGGGTATATACATGGTAGTCAGGTTTATGTGTGTTCGTGGTGATTGGATTTTTTAACCGCAAGGCCTTCGGCCCGCTAGCCCGCCTGCCGCGGGCAGGGAAGGCGCAAAGGGCGCTAAGAATGTTCACGATTTGC